>RFGN01000379.1 GCA_003696645.1 Gammaproteobacteria bacterium
GTTCTTCCAATTGAGTTTGCAGCACCGTAGGAATCATACTGGATTGCGTAGTTGTCGCTGATTGTTTTGATAGCGCCGGTTCCGGATATTCTGGCTGTCAGGTCTGGGTTCTTGGCATCACCAATGTTGACAACCTGCATGTGAAGATCAATTGATGGGCCAGCGGCTGTTGCGACATTCACATTGTTGATCTGTAGTTGCTCCCCTTGAACAATGGCGGCAGAAAGATTCTTGATGTAAATCTCTCCGCTTGTTCCAGAAGCATCCTTTGTGATGGATGAAACAGTTCCAGTTGCTCCTGATGTAGCTCCGGTAATGGTTAGGCCGGGAAGAAGCCCAGAAGTTCCATTTGTATATGGAACCAATGAGATTGGTGTGGTTGCTACTCTTTTTCCGGTACTGTCAGGGGGAACTGCAACATAACCGTTTGCCATCTAGTAATCTCCTATCCTTTCACATTATCGTCTGTATTTAGGATGGATGGGGTAGGCGTCAGAACTTACCCCATGCCTTCATCCTATTATTGGACGATAACGCCCTGACCACCTGGGTTGTTGTAGTTACGTTCGAGGCTGGCCACCAAGGACACGCTGTTCAATGTTGAACGTGTGATGGTACCAGTTGCTTTGACGTATTGGCCTGTTGTGAGGCCGATAGCCACAACGGTGACCGCCGCATCTGTTGCTGGCGTCCTACCGCCCTGAGTGTTGCCGTCATAGTCAAAGTTGAAAGTGACCGAGGCTTGTCCGCCGACTGTTCCCTGAATTGGAACACCATTCTTGTCATTGACCAGAATAGCACCAGCCGTGCCGAATTCGTCGCCGGAATTGGGCACTCCGTCTGGATCGGTAAAGTACATCCAATACTGAGCATCCGGGTCATTGATGAGGTTATCATTGAACAGGATTGTGCCAGCGGCCACATATGGGAATGTGCGCTTGGTTCCAGAGACATCATAGAATTCAATTCTGTTGATGTCTGTCTGTTGATAACCATCAACAAACACGCCCGGAGCTGTCACCAATGTGTCGCCAAGGAAGGACAGTAGCGAGTCAGCAGTTTCGCCAGTTACGGTTCCCGGACCGGCGTCAATGTCAACTGTCTGACGGAGTTCGAACTGAACAAACTCGTAAATCTGTTCAGCAGTAGCATTGTTGCCATTGATGATCTTGTTGTAGGCATACCATTGTGTGCCGACCTGA
>RFGN01000380.1 GCA_003696645.1 Gammaproteobacteria bacterium
CTGCTCAATGTGTGGCCCTGGCCGACCGAATCGATACCCTGGTCGGAATTTTTGGCATCGGACAGAAACCCTCGGGAGAAAAGGACCCCTTTGCCCTCCGAAGGGCTTCACTTGGCATACTGCGGATCTGTATTGAAGAAAGCTTGCCGCTGGATCTGAATGCCCTGCTGGGA
This sequence comes from Gammaproteobacteria bacterium, assembly GCA_003696645.1. Lineage (GTDB taxonomy): Bacteria > Pseudomonadota > Gammaproteobacteria > J025 > J025 > J025. The sequence goes on from RFGN01000380.1 coordinate 174, forward strand.
CATGCCAGGGATCAATATGCTAACAAACTGTCAGACTGTGACATTGAAGAGATCCTTGATTATGTCTATGACCGACTTCCGGGATACTATGCGGAACAGGACATCCCCAAGGATGCGATTCTATCCGCCCTGTCCAGCAACAAGGACCGTCCCCTTGATATTCACCACCGCATTCAGGCCATCCAGCAATTCAGAATACTGCCAGAGGCCGAGGCGCTCATCGCTGGCAATAAACGTATTCACAATATTCTCAGGAAAGTAGAAGGCAATCTCCCGGAAAATGTCGATCCCGGCATATTTGAAGAGGCGTGTGAACATGAACTCCATGATCAGGTTCGCAAACTTTCAAAGACCATGCTTGTCGAGGATTACATCCAGCGCATGAAGCAGCTTGCTTCGTTACAACAACCGATCGATGCCTTTTTTGATCAGGTCATGGTCATGACCGAGGATAAGGCCCTGCGGGATAACCGAATTGCACTGTTGAACCAGACGCACAGATTGTTCATGCAGATTGCAGATCTCTCAAAACTGCAATAGCCTTTATTCTCGCTTCCCTGTACTGGATGAGTTGAGAAGCAGCAGATGAAATTTTTTCGCAGTCTCCTTTTTTCAACAGGCATGATTCTGGCCACGATTGTTTATGCGCCATTGAGCCTGTTGACCTTTCCACTGCCCCTGGCCTGGCGGTACCATTTTATCACCTCATGGTCACACTTCATCATCTGGTGGCTCAAGATAACCTGTCAAATCGATTATCGGATCAAGGGCCGGGAGAATATTCCTTCAAAGGCAGCCATTATCATGAGCAAGCATCAATCCACCTGGGAGACCCTGATCCTGCAGATGATTTTCCCTCAACAGGTCTGGATTCTGAAGAGAGAGTTGTTGATGGTACCATTTTTTGGCTGGGGACTGGCCATGCTCAAACCAATCGCAATCGATCGCAAGGGTGGCCGCAAGGCGGTTGAACAATTGCTGGAGCAGGGCAGGGCACATCTTCGGGCAGGTCGATGGATTGTCGTCTTTCCGGAGGGTACGCGGGTTCCTCCTGGAAAAAAAGGTCGTTATGCCCTGGGAGGGGCGATTCTGGCAGAGCAGACCGGCACCGTCATTGTTCCCGTTGCACACAACTCTGGCTATTGCTGGAGAAAAAAACAGTTCATCAAGCAGCCTGGAACCATTACAGTCAGCATCGGACCAATCATTGATCCCTCAGGAAAAACAGCTAATGAAATTATTCGTCAGGTCGAGAATTGGATCGAGACCGAAGTCAAAAATATAGGCCCAGCCTGAGACCTGCCTGAACGGTAGTGCTCTCGGGTTCCTCCACGGTTCCCACAATACTTCCATTCCGTGTCAGCGAACTAGTAGGACCTTTTGATGCACTCCATACATCAATATAGGGTTCGACAAACCAGGGCAGCTGCCCTTTTTTCTTACCAAGCGTCGAGTAAACACTCAACCCCAAGGTACTACCCTGAGCAACGGTTATCGCATCGAAGGGCAGAAAAAACTCGACATCAAGCTTTGGATCAGTCGCAACCTTGAGATCAGCACCCACCAAAAACTTCGAGATGCCATTGTCATGAAATATAAGACTTCCTCCAAAAATGACATAGGGCCATTTGTAGGTTTCGAAAAGTCCGGAAGCCACAGGTGTAGAACGAATCTCCCTTTGCCACTCTCTATAACCGGCACCAGCTTGAATTGACGCCATCCAGGACAATGCCGGAAAGCGATGCCTGATCATGGCCTGTATCTCATATATGTAGGCCTGTGATTGGGTAGACAGGGGAATATTTCCTATATTCGTTACCCCTTCATAGTCCACTGTATTCGTCTCCCATCTCCCTGCAAGAATCAGAGAAACTGGTAAATCACAGGGGGTGCATACCGAGGCATATACCCCCGGAAGCACTCCCTTTTCAGTATCCAGTACAAAACCATTTCTGTCTCTTTCTTCATAATCGAAGACAGAAACACTGGCTCCTAGCTGCAAAACTGGTGCAGCCATAAGGCGAACAGAAAATAGACTGATCCCTGCCAGCACCAGAAGGATTTTCAATGCATCGTCCGGTTTCATCTTTTGGCTTTAGGGCATTCACCCATATAATGCCTCGGTGAGTCTGATATATTGATCAAGGGAGATCTGTTCCGGTCGCTGTTCGGCATCAATTCCCGCCTTGGCCAAAAAATCTTCTATCCCTTCTATTTTTTTGAGATTGTTTTTCAACTTTTTTCTTCGATGTGTAAAGGCCTGCCTGACCAGTTTCTGAAAACTTACAGGATCAACGGTTAATTCCTTTTCAGCTCGCGGCACCAGCCGAACGACCGACGACCACACTCTGGGTGGAGGAATAAAGGCATGTGGCCCGACGTCAAACAGCTTTTCGGCATGACATTGTAGCTGTATCCCCAATGAAAGACGACCGTAGTCCCTGTTGCCAGGCTGGGCAATGATTCGTTCGGCCACTTCTCTTTGCACCATAATATAGATATCTTTCATTGCCGCAAGGTGACGCAGCAGGTGAAAGAGGATTGGAGAAGAAAGATTATAGGGAAGATTGCCCACCATCCTCGCCTTGGGCATTTTGGCGATACCGGACAAATCGACATCCAGAACACTCCTGTGGATAAGCTGAAAATTTTTTTTATCCGAAAAACGATTCTCCAAATAGGCCACGGCCTCATTGTCCACATCAATAGCATAGACCATACCGGAGCGCATAATGAGTCCTTCAGTCAGTGCGCCATCTCCGGGGCCAATCTCGATAATGGATTCTTCCTGTCCCGGATTGATTGCATCGAGGATGGATCCAATCACATTCGGATCCTTCAAAAAATGCTGGCCAAGATGTTTTTTGGTGCGGAACTCAGTTCGCATGCCTACTCCGGTTTCTGGCAAGGATCTCAGCCTGACAAATGGCCATGCCAAGGCTTTTTTCGCTGGCCTGACCTGTACCTGCCAGGTCGAATGCTGTCCCATGATCGACGGAGGTTCTTATGATGGGCAGGCCAAGCGTGATATTGATGGCTTCGCCAAACCCTGCATATTTCAGAACCGGCAAGCCCTGGTCATGAAACATGGCCAAAAAGGCATCGGTTGTTTTCATGTTTTCTCTGGAAAATATCGTATCGGCAGATAACGGGCCTTCTACACAAAATCCCTTGCGGCCAGCCTTTTCTATAGCGGGCAGGATCTTCTCCATATCCTCCTTACCCAAATAACCGCCATCACCGGCATGAGGGTTCAGACCGCAGACACGAATCTTGGGGTCTGTAATCATAAAGTCTGATTTCAGACTTCTAATCAAGATGCTAATACATCGTTCGACCCTATCCTGTGTGATGGCATCCGGAACATCGCGCAGGGGCAGGTGCGTGGTGGCCAGAACTACCCGAAATGATCCTGCTGCCAGCATCATCACCGGAAGCTCGACATTCAACTTGTCTGCAAGGTATTCAGTATGACCGGTGAAGGGTATCCCCGCCTGGTTGATGACAGCCTTGCTTATCGGGGCAGTCACCATGGCAGAATAGGTACCTCGCAGACATCCATCAATCGCTGCATCAAGGCAGGACAGAATATAGTTGGCGTTCCCGGGGTCGGGCGCTCCAGGCATAACTCTCTTGGCGCACGCCACCGGAACCACCTTGAGGCCATTGCCTGATTGATCCATATCATGGACATGCGGGGTAATATCAAGATCCAGTCCAAGTTGCCCTGTTCGCTCTTCGAACATTGAAATATCCCCTATGACCACACAGTCTTCCGTTTTTTCTGGATTTTCGGAGAAATATTTCAGGATAATATCCGGACCTATCCCTGCCGGGTCACCACAGGTGATGGCTACTGGCGTTGCGGCTCTATTCGCCATCACAGGCGGATTTCAATATAGGCCTCATCTGTCAACTGCTTGAGCCAGCGTTTTCCATTCTCCTCGGCCTTGCTGACAAACAGTTCCTGATGCGCCTTTTCACGTATCTCTTCAAGGCTCGGAGCACCCTCCTTGGTACGTATCCCCACAAGATGGATGATGTGTTCCCCACGTTCACTGTGAATAATTGGTGAGAATTCCCCTTCCTTCAGACCAATAACATGTTCCGCATAGATTCTTGGCATATGATCAAGTGCCAACCAACCAAGATCACCTCCTGACACCAGCGACGCATTTATATCTTTCCGGGACAGATAATCTGCAACTGTCATCCCATTCTTCAATTGGTCAAGGATTTCCTTGGCGGCTCTCTTTACTTGTTCCACTTTCTGGCCATTCAGGGTTTTGGCAGATGGATTCTTCAATACAAGATGTTCAATATGATATTCATAGCCAGAAAACAGGGATTCTGCATGACTAATCATGTACCTCTCTATTTCACCATCCGTAATCTGAACGTGGCGACTGACATCTCTTTCCCTGAGCCGGGCTATGATCATTTCATCATGAAGTTGCTGCTTGAACTTTTCAAAGCTCGTCCCTTCTTTTTCAATTTCATTGACAAATTCATCAAGAGACATGTCATTTCTTTTTGCCAGCATCGCAAGGGTTTTGTTGACCTCGCCGCTATCCAGACGAATTCCTGTTTTTTCTGCCAACTGCAACTGAACCATTATTGAAATCATGTTATTCAACACCTGGCTCCTGATATAGGATGGCGGCGGAGTTGGGCTGTCACTCATGCGAAGCTTATGAACAAGCTCGTCAACCTTTTCCTGCAACTCCAAGGAGGTTATGACATCTTCATTAACCACGGCAACAATACGATCCAGTGTAACGACTTTTTCATCGGCTTGTGCCTTTATTGGGATATATCCCAGCAACACTAATGCCCAGAACAGATAAAACGTTTTCTTCATTTTCTATTGATAACTCGGTATTTCCTGTCGAAGCAGGCGGTCAATTCGACTGCCCAGTGAACTCAGACCCTTGAGTTCAAATTGCATAAAGACAACCTGAGTGGAACCCTCTTCTTCAGTATTCAGGAAATTTGCATTAAACAATGATACTGACCAGCAGCAGGATTCGTATTGTATCCCCAAAAGGGTGTTGAGTGTTCGGTTTTCAGGCAGAGAGTAATGCCATCTTCCCACGCCATTAAAGCCGGAAAAGATTGGCCATACCAGGGCAATATCTGTCTGTTCCAACTGTGTCTTGCGAAAACGGTATGACAGAGTAAAAAATCGTTGGCGATCCTTGCGATATGTGGCGCGGAATGTCGATTTTCCTGCTGTATCCTGTTGCGTGTCCCACTGTACTTGCCCTGATATATTCCAGTCGCTGGCCAGCTGGCTCCTGACATCAAGAATGATATCCGACTCCTGACGAGTACCCGGCACCTCACCTGGCAACACGACTTTACGATCGCGCAGGTATCGTATCTGACCAATGGATATCTTGAGTCTCTCCCTGCCATCCTGGTTCCTCAAGAGCGAGGACGTCAGACCCAGGCTGATCTGGTTTGTATCACCGATCCTGTCGATACCGCTGAAACGGTTGTTGCGAAAAAGCTGTCCAAAATTGAAATCAAGGTCCGTAGTATCGAAAACGGGCAGGCCATCCTGTGATTTATAGGGGATATACAACCAGTAGATCTCGGGTTCCAATGTGTGTATGGCTGTGGAGGAACCTGATTTCAAGGGCCGCTCAAACAGAAGGCCGCCGTGCAACGAAAACCGTGGGAGTGTTCTGGAGATGACATGATCTTTTCCTCCTCCTTTCAGGAAATAGGTAGTCTGAGACAAGCTGGCAGCGGGCTGAATAAATGCCCCTGAATCTTTCTTTAGAAAAGAAATTGTAGGTTCCATATACAAGCGCGCCCCTTCCACACTATCCGACCTGACAAAATTCACCGCCTCCGTATCAAGGTCCAGGTCAAATCCGGAGGTCCAACCCCGGCTCATGCTGAAGGTAAGCTGGGGCAACCTCTGATAGGGGCGGGATGTCGGCTGAATTCTCTGGTCCAATGTCTGAAAGCTCTGGATATTTGCTGTATAGGATAACCCGGCAAGTTGACGCCCCACCTTGATCTGACGTTCCAGATGTGTCTGACTCGCCGAACCAAGGTTTTCGCTCAAATCGATGAAATAGTCCTTGTCCGAGGCATAATGTATCTGAACATCCGAAAACCAGCCCCCAGGATATTGTCCGTGCTGGTCGATTCTTGCCTGACCCCGTGCGGATTCTGGTCGCAACCTGTCGGTAGGAAGGTATGTCAGATCGATATTCCCTTCCTGAAATGGACCCAGGAATCGGTAGTTGGCCTGCAGCATCTCGCCCCGTCTCTGCAGATGGCGCAATGTCAGGGTTGCGTCCTGATTGGGTGCGATATTCCAGTAGAACGGAATCTGCAGCTCGGCGCCTGATTTTTCTGTTGCAGCAATACCTGGAAGCAAAAAGCCTGTTTTCCTTGCCTCGTTCAATGAAAAGCTCAGATAAGGGGAATAGAAGAGAGGAATGGACTTGAAACTCAGAACAACATGCCTGGCTTTGACCCATTCTCGATTTTCATCTACCTGAATATGTCTGGCGGACACCAGCCAACCATGCTTCTGGCTGGGACAGGTGGTAATACTGGCATCCTCGAGAGAGGAGACGCCTGACGAGGCCAGTTGCATTTCACGCGCAGACCCGATGGCTCCCTCTTCCCTGTAGTAAAACACTGGCGCAAGGATCTGTGCCGTTTTTCTGTCGAAATCGAATTGCCCTGAAACTGCCGACAACTCCAGTGTGGGTGTATGGTAGATTATAGGTCCCGATGCATTTCCAATTCTCTCCGCATGATCAAATACCAATGAACGGGCCGCAAGCAGGCTGTTATCATCCATCATGCGGACATGCCCTTCAGCCCGACTGGTACCTTCCGGCTTGGCAAGGATTCGATCTGCCTCTATCTGGTAGGTGCCGGCTGTGGCATATTCGGGCACATCCAGGCCTTGCAGTGGGGATTGCACCGAACATGACATTGTTGCTGCAAACGAGATGGGTATCGTCAACATCTGCGAGACTGCCAACATGCAGCCCCAGACAATCTTTGACCAAAAATTATTCAGCAACGGAAACTCTGTAATGGTTCTGGTTATATATAGGTCTGTGATAGAATTCAGGGCTCATTATACGTTCATGACACAACCTTTTTAGCACATTTTCATGCGGATTCTGGCCAATATCCTCCTCCTCTTTGCTGCGCTGGGAACCGCTGCATTCCTTTTTTCCACCCGCAAGATCCAGTCACCGGATCTCAAGCAGCCCATCATTCCACTGGTAACCCCCTATGTTATCGAGCCAGTAACCCTGCAGGGTTCAACAACTCTGACCTCCTGGCTGCAACCTTCAAAACAAGCCCGGTTGCACTTTGAGGTAACCGGCCAGTTGCTGAAACGCCGTATTGAACCGGGACAGAAAGTCAATAAAGGTGACCTGCTGCTTGAAATCGACCCATCCCGTTACCAGCAGCAGGTCGATCGCAACCAGGCCAGCCTTGAACTCGAGAGAATTACCAATCGTCAGAATCGGGACCTGCTCAAACTGGCTGAAGAAGGAGTAATGCTTCAGAGCAGAGAAGTGGATCGTCTGAAACGACTCAGGAAAACGCAGTTGGTCTCTGATTCCAGTCTGGAACAGGCCAAACGTCAACTGCTCCAGAAAAAAACCGACTTTGCGCGTCTGAAATATACGGTAGAAATGGCAGCCTCGAGGGAAAAAGAAGCGCAAACACGTCTTGCCATGGCGCAACTCGATCTCGCAAAATGCCGGCTTGTTGCCCCGTTCAGTGGAACCATTGACGAGATCTCCGTTGAAACCGGAGAATTTGTCACACAGGGGCAACAGGTTCTGACCCTGATTGATCTGGACCCCCTTGAGGTTCGTCTTGAGGTCAGTACCGAGGTTGCGAAACATCTTGCTCTCGGTCAATCCGTTGAGGTTCGAGCCGGTCAGTCTGCCCTGAATGGTCATCTGATTGCCATTGAACAAGACCCTGATCCAACTACCCTCACCCACAGTCTGACTGTTTCCGTTCATGCCCAAGACATGATGCCGGGTCAACGTGTTGAGGTCACCCTGCCGCTTGGAAAATATCGCAATACCCTTGCCATTCCAGAAACGGCCATTTTATATGAATCGGGGCTACCCTATGTCTTCAGGATTACTGGTGACACACTTGAAAAGATACAGGTTCAAGCAAGCGAACGGATTCGATCACAGCGTATTATTGAGGCTGGTCTTCACCCTGGAGAACAGATCGTTGCCGATAATGTATCGGCCATGAGCCCGGGCCTGAAGGTGCGTCTGCGTAACCAGGGTCTGTGAACTCGATGCAGCTTTCCATCAACAATAATGATCCATTTTTTACAAGACCAGATAATTTGAATGGGTGGCGTTTGTTACACACAGGCAGTCATGCGTTACAGGATGTTGGCAGGCCCAGTCCATGATCCTGTTTTCGATCCGTAACCCACTACTTGCCAACCTGTTTCTGGTACTGGTACTGATCACCGGAATCATGTCCTGGTATGCCATGCCACAAGAGATGTTTCCCAATATCACTCTCGACAAGGTGCGTATTACGACCATATTCGAAGGCGCCTCTCCAGAAGAGGTCGAGAGACAGGTAACCCTGCCCATTGAACAGGAACTGGATGGCCTTGAGGATATTGATACGATCCAGTCCACCAGTGCTGAATCACGTTCACAGATCATCATTTCATTGAATCAGGGTGCCAATGTTGATGACTTTATCCGTGAAACCGAAGCGATTCTGGATCGCCTCACTGATCTCCCGGAAGCGGCAGAAAAACCACAGTTGTCACGTATGGAATCAAGGATTCCGGTTATCAGTGTCGCCCTCTACGGGGATGTCAGTACGGCAACCCTGAGCCATCAGGCTGAAGAAATACAGGATCATCTGCTTGCCATTCCAGGTGTGGCGAGTGCTGCCATCTCTGGAAACCGCGAATGGGAATTATGGGTAACTGTCGACCCTGCCCTCCTGTCTGCCAGCCGGACCACCACCACAGAGATCATCACTGCTCTGCGAAATGAACTGGATGATCTGCCAGGAGGGCAGATTGAAGCGGAAGAGGGAGAGATTCTGCTGCGGGGGCAGGGTGTTTCACCCGAGCCGGAAGAGGTTGCACAAATCCCGGTTCGGAAAGGAAAGGACGGAGGCCTGCTGCGTCTTGGTCGGATCGCCAGAATTGAGAAACACCTTGAAGAGGCCAAGACCCTGGGACGCTTCAATGGCAAGCCTTCCCTGAATCTCACCATAACCAAGACAGCCAGTTCATCTACCCTGAAGATTGCCGACGCTGTATACAACACCGTTGAGTCCATAAAAGACACCCTGCCGGCCAATATTCATCTGACTGCCCATTCGGACATGTCCATCTATCTCAAGAACCGGCTCAATACCGTGAAATCTTCCGCCATTATTGGTCTGGGTCTTGTCCTACTGTCTCTTTATCTTTTCCTCAATTTTCGCGTGGCCTTTGTTACGGCACTGGGAATCCCCGTTTCCTTTCTGGTTGGCATCATCCTCATGCAATATATGGACCAGACCGTGAACATGATTTCGCTATTTGCGTTTCTGATCGCCCTGGGCATGGTGGTGGACGATGCCATTATCGTGACCGAAAACATCTACCGCCATATGGAAATGGGGCAACCGGCGCAGGAAGCAGCCATGATTGGTGCTCGAGAGGTCATGTGGCCGGTGGTTGCCTCAACGGCTACCACTATCGCCGCCTTTCTTCCCATGTTCAGTATTACTGGAACGATGGGTGCCTTTATCAAGGTCATTCCACTGGTTGTCATTGCCTGCCTGCTGGGATCCCTGCTGGAGGCCTTTGCCATTCTGCCATCCCATTCTGCTCACTTGTTGAAAATCAGGGATAATCAAGATGAGAAACGGCGTCATTGGCGACAGCTACTTTCATGGTATACCCGTTTTATCCGGCGCATCCTGAACTACCGCGGAACAGTTGCCACCCTGACTGTCTGCCTGTTCATCATTACCATTGCCTTTGCTGTCACACGTATTCCGTTCATGCTCTTTGGCAAGGTTGAAATCGGGCAGTTTTTCCTGAACATCGAAGCACCCAGGAGTTACGCCCTGAAAGACAGCGAACGTCTGGCACTGCAGCTCGAGAAAGAGATCCTTGCCGAACTGGATGACCATGAACTGAAGAGTCTGATCACCAACCTTGGGGTAACCTTCATCGACTTCAATTCCATCAAGTTCGATACCAATTATATCCAGATGATCGTCACCCTGAAACAGGCCAAACCGGAAGGGTTCATTGAAAAATGGGTCACTCCACTGGTCAGTCTGAAATTCGAGCAGCACGGTGAACGGGTCCGACCCACTTCCGAAATCATCAATCGCATCCGGGCAAGGCTGGAAAATTACCCGGGTATCGAGCGCCTTTCAATCCTCCGACCTCAGGGTGGACCGGCTGGAGCCGACATCGAGGTCGGCATCACCGGAAAAGACACCCACATCCTGCAGCAGTATTCCCAGTCGGTTGCAAAATATCTTGAAAGCCTGCCTGGAGTGCATGATGTGGCCCAGGATCTCACTGCCGGAAAGCAGGAAATCCGTTACGCCCTGAATGATTATGGACGACAGCTCGGTCTCAACCAGGCCATGCTTGCTTCGGCCATCCGTACTGGCTATCAAGGGCTTGAAGTCACACATGTCACCCTTGATAATCGACGTGTTCCGGTTCGCTTGATCTACCCCGAATCAATTCGTCAAGACTCCGAACAGCTTGAGCAACTCCCGATCGTTCTACCCAATGGCAAGACCGTCTACCTGCGAGATGTTGCCGATATTTATCGGTCAACCGGGTTTGATTCCATTCGTCATCGTGATCTCGAGACCCTGGCCACCGTCACCGCCGAGGTGGATACCTCCAAAATCACTGCCATGGAGGCTACTCAACTGATTGAGGCACGTTTTGCAGGAAAACTTCCTTCCGGCTATGATTTGATCTTTCTGGGAGAGAAAAAAGAAGCAGCTGAATCCTTTTCCGGCATGTTTCAGGCCATGGTTGTAGCCCTGACCATCATCTTTATTATTCTCGTGGCCTTGTTCCGTTCCTTACTGGATCCATTTCTGATCATGCTGGCCATCCCATTCGGTGTCATCGGTGTAGTCTTCGGGCATCTGGTTACCGGGCACATGCTCCAGTTTCTTTCCATGATTGGTCTGTTGGCCTTGTCCGGCATCGTCGTCAATGATTCTCTTATCCTTATCGATTTTGCCAAAACCCTGCGCGCCGAGGGCATGGACCGCATCGAGGCTATCGTCGAGGCCTGCCGAATACGTGCCCGCCCCATCATCCTGACCAGCCTGACAACCTTTCTTGGTGTATCTCCACTGATCTTTTTTGCATCAGGGCAAACAGCCTTTCTTTCCCCGATGGCGGTCAGTCTTGGGTTTGGTCTGCTGTTTGCCACCGTATTAATACTGGTGGTTCTCCCCTGTTTCTATATAATTGCCGACGATATCAAGATTCGTTTTGCACCCAAATCAGAACTCGAAGCCAACATCGAATTCAGTCATGAATAATCAAACAAGAAAAATCCTGGTAACCAGCGCACTCCCCTATGCCAATGGCCCCATACACCTGGGACATCTGGTGGAATATATCCAGACAGATATCTGGGTCCGCTTCCAGAAAATGAGAGGACATGAATGTTACTATGTCTGTGCCGACGATGCCCATGGCACACCAATCATGCTGGCAGCAGAAAAGGCAGGGCAGTCACCGGAAAGATATATTGAAGCCATTCGTTCAGCTCACCAAAGGGATTTTTCCGGCTTTCTTATAGACTTCGACCAATACCACTCCACACATTCCGAAGAAAACAAGGCCTTTTCCTCTCTCATCTATGAGAGATTGAAAGCGGGGGGGCACATAGAAACTCGCACGATCAAACAGGCCTATGATGAATCCAGAGGCATGTTTCTGCCTGATCGTTTCATCAAAGGAAGCTGCCCAAAATGCGGAACACCGGATCAATACGGTGACAACTGTGAACAGTGTGGAGCAACCTATTCGCCAACCGAACTGAAAGATGCGGTGTCGGTTGTATCTGGCACCCCACCCGTAGAACGGGATTCCGAGCATTATTTTTTCAAGCTTGACCATTTTTCCGATTTCCTTCGAGAGTGGTTGAAGGAAAGTCATGACCTCCCTGGCCATGACAAGATACCAAGAGTACAAAAGGAGATGGTCAACAAGCTGCAGGAGTGGCTGAACTCTGACCTGCGTGACTGGGACATTTCCAGGGATGCGCCCTATTTCGGATTTCCCATCCCGGGCACGCACGACAAATATTTTTACGTCTGGCTCGATGCCCCCATCGGTTACATGGCCAGTTTCAAACATTTCTGTGACCAAAAGGGAATCGATTTTGACGCATTCTGGGGCCCTGACAGCGAGGCCGAACTATATCATTTTATCGGCAAGGATATTGTCTATTTTCACGCCCTGTTCTGGCCGGCCATGCTTCATGGGGCAGGATTTCGGACCCCTACAGCCGTCTTTGCCCATGGTTTCCTGACCATCGATGGCAAAAAGATGTCCAAGTCTCGCGGAACCTTCATAACTGCCGAGAAATATCTTTCCTGTCTCGATCCGGAATATTTGCGCTACTATTTTGCCGCCAAACTGGATCATGATATCCAGGATATAGACCTCAATTCAGAGGATTTTGTCCTGCGTGTCAACGCCGATATTGTTGGCAAGGTGGTCAATATCGCCAGCAGATGTGCCGGTTTTATCAATAAACGGTTTCAGGGACGTTTGTCCCGAACACTCGCTGATGAAGGCACTCTGCAGACCAAACTCCAGGACGCTGCAACATCCGTGGCCACTTTCTATGAGAAAAGGGAATACTCTCGTGCCATAAGGCTGATCATGGAGCTGGCCGACCTGGTCAATCAGTATATTGATGCCGAGCAGCCCTGGGTCAAGATCCGTGAGGCCTCGACTGCTGCCGAGGTTCAGGGAGTCTGTACGGTTGCACTGAATGCCTTCCGGCTTTTGGTTCTTTATCTCAAACCTGTCCTGCCAACCCTGGCCAAAGACAGTGAAGCCTTTCTGAACACTCACCCACTTGTATGGAAAGATGTAGAACACGTGTTGCTTGATCATGAGATACGACCTTTCAAGGCCTTGAAACAGCGTATTGATGCCGAGGAGGTACAAGCCCTTTTTACCATGGAGGCCTTGGCCGATGATGGCCTCTCTGTTGCCACACCTGCGTCAGGAAAAAGGGATACAGAAACCTTCATGAGCGAACCTCTTGCCAAACAGATCTCCTTTGAAGAATTTGCAAAAATCGACCTCCGAGTCGCCCGGATTATCCAGGCCGAAGAGGTAGAGGGGGCAGACAAACTATTACGTCTGACCGTAGATATCGGAGGAGCGCAACGTCAAATCCTTGCCGGAATCAAGGCAGCCTATGAACCGAAGGACCTGATCGGAAGGCTGACCGTCATTGTCGCCAATCTGGCACCTCGAAAGATGCGTTTTGGGACCTCGGAAGGGATGGTGTTGGCAACCGGCCCTGGAGGCAAGGATCTGTGGTTA
>RFGN01000381.1 GCA_003696645.1 Gammaproteobacteria bacterium
CAACCGGGACAACATTGTTGACCTCAACCTGCCTACCGGAGATCCATACACTTTTGATTGCAACGATGTGGACGACCCGGGCGGAGTATTTGTGGAAGTAACCGTTGAGGACTGCCACGGAAATGTAGCCACCTGCCAGAGCACAGTCACCATCATTGATACCGAGAACCCGGTGATCACTTGCCCGGCTGATGTCACCATTGAATGCGATGAGAGCGATCATCCGGACAACACCGGATACGCCACAGCTACCGACAACTGCGGGGTGGACAACATTGATTGGAGTGACAGCCAATCTACACCAGCCTGTATTGGTACCTACACCATTACTCGTACCTGGACGGCGACCGATGTCAACGGTAATACTTCCACTTGTACTCAAACCATTGAGGTGGAAGATACTACTCCGCCAACCTTCACGGCCCCGGCTGACGCAACACTCGACTGCCCGGATTCCTATGTAGTGGCTAATCAGGTGTGTACGACATACGTGAGTTCAGATGTGCCGGTAGCTATTTCTCCGGTCGGCACGCCAGTCATTACATCTGAAATTTTCATTCCTGATGCTGGTAAAATCCTGGACATCAATGTGGTGAATTTGGGAATTGAACATACAGATGTTTCCCAACTGGAAGTGTGGCTCACTTCGCCTTCCGGTACAATGATTCCGTTATACTTCTTTGGATCATGTGCTGGTTCTACAAATGTTGAATTGAATTTTGATGACCAGGGATTGCCTACACCTATTCCATGTCCACCCAATGACCAAATGTCCTATCAGCCAGATGTACCTTTAGCTGTATTGTATCAGGAAGTCATTACTGGATTCTGGAGACTTACAGTTTATGATCTGGCTCCAAATGACGGTGGCAACCTCATCTCCTGGGGTCTCGAGATTTGCTATGTAACGCCAGCGGATGATCCTTCAGCAAATCCATCCGTTGCAGCACTGACCGGCGATGTTACAGACGAGGACGACAACTGTGATCCCAACCCACAGGCCACTTTCAAGGACTACCACGCCTACAAAGATTTCAGCACCCATGCTGAGGGAGGAGCATATAATTTCTCTTTTGGGCAATGGGCGAGTTCTGGCTCAGGACAGGTAGTCGACAATTCACCAACCTCTGTTCAATTGGTCAGCCATTTGAGCGGTACCACGAATACTGACTTGAAATACAACAGCATTCCTGCTGATGGCTGGGTAGCTTTTGATTGGACCAAGACCGGAGATACGGGTGATGCATTTGCTTATTTCGTTGGGGCTACTGAAGTCGTATTGACGACTCCTGGTCGTGTACTAGTGCCTGTCTCATCAG
>RFGN01000382.1 GCA_003696645.1 Gammaproteobacteria bacterium
ACGACAGTTCACAACTTGATCAGCAGCTCGCTCAAGCCGAGGGGCTGGTCGTTAGAACTTATACCATCGTTAATGAATCCTTTTTAGACAAAGCCCCCAGACTGAAAGTGGTAGGCCGGGCTGGCGTGGGTCTGGATAACATTGATCTGGATGCCTGTCGCGCTAGGGGTGTACGGGTAGTCTATACACCCGACGCCAATACTCAGGCAGTGGTCGAATATGTTCTGGCTCTCATGTTGGACCATTACCGCCCCCGCACTGACCTGCCTGATCGGGCTGAACCAGACACATTTCACTCATTACGCAAGACTGAGGTTGGCTGGCAACTCAATCAGCTGACAATGGGAATCGTCGGGTTCGGACGGATAGGCAAGCGCCTTGGTAAAGCGGCACATGCGATTGGAATGCGTTTGTTGGTCTGCGATCTATTGCCGGAATCTGATCTGCGTCATGCAGTCGATTACCCATTTGACTTCGTTGATCACGCTACGCTTTATTCCCACAGTAATATCGTATCTCTTCATGCCGACGGCCGACCGAGTAACCGACACATGATCGATGCCACGGCGCTTGCGATGATGCGTAAGGATTGCCTTTTCATCAACGCCGCACGTGGCATGTTGGTTGATTCGATGGCTCTCGCCGTTTGGGCAAAAACACATCCTAATGCCCATGCCATCCTTGACGTTCACGATCCCGAACCTCCCCCGGCAGATTATCCACTATATGGGCTGTCCAACGTTCGCCTGCTTCCACACATTGCCTCCCGAACACACCAAGCGCTTGAGAATATGAGTATGGTCGTGAGAGACGTGGTTAAAGTCTTGGAGGGGCAGGAACCGGATTATTCCGCGGTTTAGTTTGTGTCAGACTTGATGGATGGTACAGGCATCATTCGTTCTCTATGTTAGCTTTCTTTTTCGATGACTGGGTTACCGTGCTCGTCGAGTTTAAGGTCGGTGGGGCCCTGCCGAAACTCGACGGGTCCGGGTGGGCTGTTACGCCAAGGTTGATCCTTGATGATCTCTTGGGCGGCACGGATGCCATTAACCATAGCCCGACGCTCGGTCATGGACTGAGGCGATTCCAGACGTGATTGATACGGCTTGTGTTCTTCTTGGTAGAGATGAATCGTCTGTGTTGGGAAAGCAAACTGGACGCCGAGTTTATCGGCAAGGCGGACGATATCAATGAACAGACGTTCCCGTTCACGCAATTCAGTGGACCAGTCGGGTACTTGATGAAACACATAGAGAAGAATATTCAAACTCGATGGCCCGAATTCATGGCACCATACCTGAAAATAATCCTTGCGTGTATAAGGGTGGGTTCGGACAAGCTCGCGGATGCCTTCCGTAAAGGCGATTAATTGTTCCGGGGTGGTGTCATACTGCACGCCGATGTAGGTCTTCCATCGCCTGTATTTGCGTCGGCCGAAGTTATCGACTGCTGCGTTAATGAGATTGGCGTTGGGGAGCGTAATAAGTGAATTATAGAAAGTGCGGATACGAGTGGATCGGAAACCGACCTCTTCAACGGTGCCCTCGATTCCCTCGGTAACGATCCAGTCCCCTAATGTGAACGGTTTATCAAACAGAACGGTCAGTGAGCCGAACAGGTTTTTCACCGAATCTTGGGCTGCCAGAGAAACAGCCAAGCCCGCAATCCCTAATCCAGCCAACCATCCCGTGATATCCAGTCCGAACACATTCTGTGCTACGAACAACGTAAATACCACCACGAGAAAGATGCGCAGGCTCTTGCGCACCAAGGGTACGAGTTGGTCATCCAGCTTGGTGTCTGTCTTTTCGCTGACTCGACGCAATGCAGCGTCAATCACGTCCACCAGATTGAACATCAGCCACGCCACAGCCAGAATCAGCAGGAACAGCACGATATTGTCAGTGAACTCCGCGAGTTTCGGTTCGCGGTAGATGTTGGCT
>RFGN01000047.1 GCA_003696645.1 Gammaproteobacteria bacterium
CGCCCACCCAGTCGCCGGCTGTCTGGTAAGTTGCGGAACTGCTGTCATCGATGGCACAACCGTAGATGTGGTGCGCCACTGCGGGCGTGGTAAACACCCACATGCTGAACAGTCCGAACCATGAGCAGAATTGTACCAGTCCCAGCTGCTTCATGGTTTTGGGCATTTCGGCGATGTCCTTGAAGATGGTCATCAGGCCGCCAGATGGCATCACTTCGTTTTTATCCTCATCGCCTTCGGCAAAACTGGCCTGCACCTCCGGGGGGTATTCCGAGGTGGTGAAAACCGTCCACAAAATGGCCGAGATAAAGATGGCCGCACCAATGTAAAAGGACCACACCACGTTGGGTGGTACATGTCCCTCAGGCGCAGTGTTGGGGATGCCGATCCAGTTGGCCAGTACGTATGGCAGCCAGGAGCCCACCACCGCACCGATACCGATCAGCACCGTTTGTACACTGAAGCCCAGGGTGCGCTGCTCACTGGACAGCTTGTCGGCCACCAGCGCCCGGAAAGGCTCCATGCTCACGTTGAAAGATGCATCCATGATCATCAGCATGCCTGCACCCACCCAAAGTGGCGGAATCAGGTTGGTCAGCAGGTTGGCATTGGGCATCAGGCAGAGGGCGATGGTGGCCATGATGGCCCCTACCAGAAAATAAGGACGTCGCCGGCCCAGTTTGGTCCAGGTGCGGTCGGAGTAGTGGCCGATGAGCGGTTGGATCATCAGGCCGATGATGGGGGCTACCAGCCAGAAATTGGGCAGTTCTTCCACATTGGCGCCGTAGCCCTGCAGGATGCGGCTCGCATTGCCGTTTTGCAGTGCAAAGCCAATCTGAATCCCCAGAAAACCAACGCTCATGTTGATGATCTGAGCCATGCTGAGGCGGGGCTTTTTGCCTGAAAGTGTGGTGCTGGTGTTTGCCATGGATCGTCAGGTTTTCGTTTCGTTCATCAAAACCAGAGGAGGCCTGTTTCTCAGACCTCCTCTGTCCTTTTTAAAGCAGGGCACAAACTCCAGAATTTTATTCAATTCTCCAAGTTGAAGACCTTGTGAGGTTCCTGAAACCTCATAAGGTCTGGAGGGCATAAATCGAGTTGTGCTTTAAACTTTAGAGA
>RFGN01000048.1 GCA_003696645.1 Gammaproteobacteria bacterium
CTCTTCATCCAGTATAAGGCTGAGATTATCATCCTGATATTCAAAACAGCAAAAGTAGCGTGTCTTCTGTGTCACACGGACCATCCTGACCACCTCATCTACCGTCTCACCATGTTCCTTGTATTGCAATTTCAGCTTCTGATGGGTTTGAGCCATCAGGGAAGGGGCAACCAATGAGGCCATCTGGTCGATCTCGGGCAAGCTTGGTACCTTGAGGCACTGCAACATGTGACTATTCATTTCGCCGTAGGCATCCAAAACTGCAATCTCGGCAGGAACAGCGCCGGTCAACAGGGTCTCGACACCCATTTCAGCGGTACCGCTTCGATCGGTTCGAACCCAGCGAATCACACCAACGTTCCAGTTTTTTGCAGACTGTCCTGACAGTTTCTGGGCCACCCCGACCAGCATCCCAACCGAGGCCTGAATATCCTCGTCATCAAACCAGAGCAACCGATACCCTTTCTGGCTTTCATCGATAATGGGGCAGGTCACCTTTTTTTCGCTCTCGGTGGTCCTTTTTGAATGCATCTCTGGCCCCCGCCTTCGCAGGGAAAGGTCCATGGATGGGGCCTCGATTTCTGCAGTCAGTGTGCGATGCAGTCGGCTCAGACCTACCACCACCTCGGCGCGTCCACGCCCTGGACGGCGTTCATGTCTGCGCTGCTGCACCCCCTCCCAGGCCCTTATGAGACGGTTACGCAGGTCGGTCTTCAATCCGGGTCGAGGCTCCTCCGAATTTTTATCCTTTTGCAGAAGTTCTACCAACGGGACAGGATTGAAAAAATAACTGACCGTTGCCAAGGTATCCTTGTCCCGGCGATTGACCTGAAATGGTGGGGCATCGCTTTCAAGATTGATACCCAGAACCATCTCTCCCTTCAAACTGGTATGAATATGCGTCTGCAAGCGTGCATGAGATGCCGTTGTTTTTAAAAAATCAAAGGTTTCGGCAATCTGGCGGCCTGTCAGGCTGGCGGGATCGGCCACGGCAACACTCAATATCTGCTTGTACAGATTTTCAACCGTAACAGGTTCTGAATAAAAGAGGCCTTCCTCCATTGCACGATCATGCAGATTCTGTCGTACCGCATACAGATAAAGATGATGCAACTCCCACCAGGCATTTTCAGGAACAGGCACATAGGTCTGATAGCTTTTGATGATTGCCTGATTCAAATGACATACCGCACGTATCAGATCACGCAAGACCGACTTTCGATTCAGGAGCGTAGGCACGGGGTTATGTCCAAGCGTTTCAGACAAGACCTGAATATAGCCAATGGCCAGACCATGATGAAATTCTATGGCCAGATCAGCAATCTTGCGGGTCCTCTCCGGCAACGGTACCGGTTTGTCCAGATAATGTTTTTCAAGTGCCAGGCAGACCTGCCGAACCGGCATGCGACAACATTCCAGAAATACCAGACGATCCCCAGCAGGGAAATCAACGTGGATCACTTCACGGATTGCCTCAAAGAGCTGCCTGGCCGTTTCCCCACTATTCCCCAACGGCAACATCCTGGCCCAGGTTCGACTTTGTTTGATATCAAACAGGGCCTTTCTTGGATCCTTGCAGACAGGCAATGTGATATTGAATGGGTTTCTCATTTATTACAATAACGCCGCGAATATATTTTTCTGATTGAATGCCGTAATGGCTCTCTGGATTGAAACCACTTCTGCCATTATTCTAGCTCAAAGCCACCTTCCAAAACAGTAAATCCAGCCCCCAGTTATTGATTCTTGTTATTATTGCGCTTATGCTCTTACTTTGAAAATGCTTTTTTAGCCTGATAACCGTTAATCAAGGGGGAAACCTATGGCTCGTGTAGCAAAGAAAAAAACCACTGCCAAGAAAAAAACTGCCGCAAAAAAGAAGACTGCTGCAGCTCCAGCTCCCAGAGCAACCAGAGAGGCCTTTACCAAGGCTCGAATCATTCAGACCATTGCTGAAGAGAATGAACTCAGCAAAAAACAGGTCGCTGGCGTCCTGCAATCCCTGAACACCCTGATAGAAAGGCACATCAAGAAAGGTGGCGTGGGCCATTTTACCCTCCCGGGGATTGCCAAGATCACCAAGATTCGCAAAAAGGCCACCAAGGCTCGCAAGGGAATCAACCCTTTCACAGGCGAAGAGCAGATGTTCGCTGCCAAACCTGCCCGTAATGTTGTCAAGATTCGACCACTGAAGGGCTTGAAAGACATGATCGAATAACAAGTATGTTCCAATTCTCCAGCACAAGCCGCCTGCCATGTATCGCGCGGCTTGTTTTTTCTGGCACAATCCTTCTGCTCCTGTCTGGCTGCCTGTCCAACAGTACAACTACCAATGACAACAGCGGCAAGCTTCTTCAAGGAATCGTCATGATCAGTGGACCGGTAGAAAGAGGCGAAGTCAGCCTCTATCCGTTCAATGCGGATGGCAGCCGGGGAGAACTCCTGATCGGACCATTTCCGACCGAGCAGGCCTCGGACACCTTGCCTGGTCGATGGGGCAGCAACGGAATTATCGACCCCGCCATCCCTATACTGGTGGTTTCAAGGCGGGGAACCTATCAGGATGAATCAAAACGGGTTACCGTCAATATCATCAATCGCGATCTACTCGGTTTTCGCATCCCTTTCTCCGACCCTGCCATCGCTACCACGCCAATTACACATCTTCTGCTGCTGCAGGCACGCGCCAAGATCAAAAGTGGCAAGACAGTCGAAACGGCGTTGAACGAGGTGCTTCAGGCCGCTCGAACAACTTTCGGATTCGATGTGACGACAACATTACCGAGCAACCCTCTGGCCCCTCCTGTAGGCATGACTGCAGCCCAGCAACAATATACTGCCCTTCTGGGTGGCATGAGCAGCCTGCTGGATACTGGAAAATCCCCCCTGTCAAATCATTTCAACAATACCCTCCCTGAAAGTTACAGCCTTGTTCTCGCCTTCATCTCGGACCTGGCGGACGGGAAACTCGACGGCGTGGGACTTGATGTCAACGGCGATATACTGAACACCATCCCGGTCAATGACAAAAAGGGAAATCAGATAACCGATGCACAGGGAAACCCGATCTTCTTTCCTGCACTGACGACCTCCCCTGACGGGATTGATGTTTTATTCAATGCCGCCTATGCCTTCGCACAAAATCAACCCAACCTGAGTGCAGCCAACCCCACCGACTTCCCAACCCGCGCTTTGCGCTTTGACAATACCGGGAAGGACTTCACTGTTACAATAACAACAAGCGATCCCGCCGACCCTGCCATTTCTCCAGGCACCCCCAAAATCAGCTGGCCGCCTGGACTGAAGGCCTCGACAATCCTGGTCAAACGTTCCAGTAATCCAAACTTTTTGGGTGATAATGCCTGGGTAGTATTCAGTAGCGCCGGATTCAACTCGCCCGTGACCTATTTCAAGACCCCACCAGGGGCCAATGTAAACACCTTTCAGATGATAAACAATGGTGACGGGACATTTGGCGAGAGCACCCTGACCCAGGGCGTCACCTATGATTTCTTTATCAGACTGGTAAACAATACACAGAGCTTGCAGACCTACACCGTGCCGTAGGGACCGCTTGGATTCCCCTGCAATAACCGCCGTGCTTCAATGCCTTCTCTCCAGAACACGAAAGCACAATGCATGAGGGTTCGCCTCATCTGCCGCACAGACTGCGGTTGACACTACATCCCATTCGGATGGATTCATCTGCGGAAACCAGGTATCTCCCTCCGGATCATCCATGACCTCGGTAAGATAGATGCGATGACATTGAGGGAGCATCGCTCGGTAAAGCGTTTCGCCACCAATGATCATGATCTCTTCTGGCTGCGAACTCTCGGCAAGCCGGATCGCCTGTTCCATGTTCGGAACCACCTCGAACCCTTCAGGCGAGAATTCTGCTTGACGGCTGACAACAATATTCCTTCTTTCTTTCAGGGGACGAGGCAGAGATTCGCAGGTTCGACGACCCATGATGACGGGTTTGCCCCACGTATTCTTGCGGAACCATTGCATGTCCCTGGGCAGATGCCAGGGCAATTTTCCCTTGTTGCCAATCACTCGATTTCGGCCCATGGCAACGATAATGGCAAGGGGCGTCGTCATACCATCAGACCGCAATCGGGGCCGGGATCGTGGGGGCGGCCTGATAATCGATCAATTCAAAATCCTCAAAGCGGAAATCGAAGATATCCTTGATCTCAGGATTGATCTTCATACGGGGCAACGGTCCCGGCTGCCGACTCAATTGCAGATCAGCCTGCTCAAGATGGTTGAGGTATAGATGCGCATCCCCCAGTGTATGCACAAATTCACCTGGTTGCAGACCCGTCACCTGCGCCACCATCATTGTCAGCAAGGCATAGGAGGCTATATTGAAAGGGACGCCCAGAAAGATATCGGCACTGCGCTGGTAGAGCTGGCAGGAGAGCTTCCCATCAGCCACATAAAACTGAAACAGGGTATGACAGGGCGGCAGTGCCATTCTGTCGATTTCTGCAACATTCCAGGCACAGACGATGTGGCGTCTGGAATCCGGCTGTTCACGAATCTGCCGAACCACGTCACTGATCTGATCGATCTTGTGACCATCCGGGGCGGGCCATGAACGCCATTGCACGCCATAAACCGGCCCCAGATCACCATTTTCATCGGCCCATTCGTCCCAGATCGTCACACCGTTCTCCTGCAGATAACGAATGTTGCTGTCTCCCTGCAGAAACCAGAGCAGTTCATGGATGATGGAACGCAGATGCAGTTTTTTGGTCGTCAGAACCGGGAACCCCAGAGACAGGTCATAACGAGATTGATAGCCAAAGACACTCAACGTTCCGGTACCGGTACGATCGGACTTTTTCGTACCGTGTTCACGTACATGCCGAAGTAGATCAAGATACTGTTTCATGTAGTCTTACCCTGCCTGGTTGCCCACTGATAGGAGAGTACCATGCCAATACCCCCAACCATAACCATGGGAAGCGACAAGGCCTGTCCCATGGTCATCCAGTCAAAGGCGACAAACCCTATCTGGCTGTCGGGGGTTCTGAAAAATTCGGTAAAGAAACGCATACAGCCATATCCAAGCAGGAATAGAGATGAAATGCTCCCGATAGGCCGGGGACGCGATGCAAACCACCACAGCAATACAAAAAGCAATGCACCATCCGTGAAGGCCTGATAGAGTTGTGAGGGGTGTCGTGGCAGTTGATCAACATAGGGATAAACCATGGCCCAGGGCAGATCAGGACTGGCCACTCTTCCGACCAGCTCCCCATTGATGAAATTTCCGATCCGTCCTGCCCCCAGGCCTATCGGCACCAGCGGTGCAACAAAGTCACTGACCTGAAAGAAATGCCGACGGGTCTTGCGGGCATAACACCACATTGCAACAATCACTCCAAGCAACCCACCATGAAAGGACATTCCACCTTCCCATATTCTGAAAAGCATCGCCGGATCCTGCACGAAAGCCGAAAAATTATAGAACAGGATATAGCCACAACGCCCTCCCAGGATGATCCCCACTGCAGCATAGAATATAAGATCGGAGATCTCCTCGCTGCGCCACCCTGAAGACTCACGTTTTGCACGAAGCCGTCCCAGACCCCAGGCTGCTGCAAGGCCGATCAGATACATGAGCCCATACCAGTGGACCTTGATGGGCCCAACCTGTATTGCTACTGGGTCGATGTCAGGATAAACAAGCATAACTCCGTCTTTATGAATGGTTGTGATCCGGAATGATCCGGGCATAATGCAGGAATGGATTTTATCTCTATCCCTTGGGCACCTGCCAGCCTTTTTGTGAGCGCATTTGTCTCCTCGACACTGTTTCCTGGTGGCTCAGAGGCCTTATTGATATCCCTGTGTCTGCAACAGCCCGAAAAGATCCCCCTTTACGTCGTGGTAGCGACTATCGGCAATACCCTCGGAGGCATGACCTCCTGGGGGCTGGGCTACTTCTTTGCACAACGCTTTCACCAACGCCCCCAGTCACACAGTTCCCATCAACGGGCCATGGCCTGGTTGCAAAAATATGGCAGTCCTATTCTACTGCTTTCCTGGTTACCTGTCATCGGAGATCCGTTATGTCTCGCTGCCGGATTGGTACGCCAATCCTGGCTACCTGTCATCCTGTTTATCTTCATTGGCAAATTCCTGCGTTATGCTGTCTTGGCCTGGGTTGTGTAACCCTTGCCTTGCCGATTTCCCTGAGGCATAATCGTGCCATAATCCAATTTCACTACAAAAACAAGGACATCCCATGGTCAACCGATATTTTTCTCCAGCGTTCCTTTCTGCCGCACTGATCTTGTTCAGTTCAAACTGTGTTCAGGCTGCCGATAAACCGGATAGCCTGTTCAAACGACAGGCCTATATCTCTCCGTCGGTGCAATACATCATCGCTGATTCCAGTCGCAATTCGGATGACGGAATCGGGGGAGCGCTCGCACTGGGCTTCAATTTCAATCGTCATCTCTCGGTCGAGGCAGAAGGGAATTTCAACCAGAATTCCATGGACATCAAAACAGGGGGAACCTTTGACCAGGTAGGTGCCAACGTAAACGGTCTGTTGCGTTTCCCTGTTGGCAACACTTTTGAGCCCTATCTGATTGCAGGTGTCGGTGCCCTGACAACCGATACGCCAGCAACGAAGAGTACCAATACCTCTCTGCTTGCCGGACTGGGAACATTTATCGGTGCCTCTGACAGTGTACTTCTCCGGCTGGATGCGCGCTACCGGCTCGACACGGATGATCAGAGCATCCCCAATGCCGATCCC
This sequence comes from Gammaproteobacteria bacterium, assembly GCA_003696645.1. Lineage (GTDB taxonomy): Bacteria > Pseudomonadota > Gammaproteobacteria > J025 > J025 > J025. The sequence continues at coordinate 6,782 of RFGN01000048.1, forward strand.
TTTGAGGACTTCGTGATCAGCGCTGGCGTCGTTTTTCCTTTTGGTGCCAAAATGTCCGAGTTCCGGGATGATGACCACGATTCGGTTCGTAACGAGAAGGATCTCTGCCCCAATACGCCCGCTGGAACAGAGGTAGATGCTACGGGTTGTACCCTGGATTCTGATGGTGATGGGGTCAATAATGATACAGACAGATGCCCCGGCACACCTGCTAATACCATTGTTGACATCAATGGCTGTGAACTGGACGGAGACAATGATCAGGTCGTCGACAGGCTGGATCGATGCCCCAACACCCCACCCAATACCGATGTGGATGCCGAAGGCTGTGCCTTCGACTCGGATCGGGACGGTGTAGCGAACAGCCAGGATCGGTGCCCGAATACACCGACAGGTGTACAGGTCGATCAAAACGGTTGTGCACTCGATGACGATCAGGATGGTGTTGCCAATGCTGCAGATGCCTGCCCGAATACCGCAATGGGTGCACAGGTCGATACACGGGGTTGTGAGCTGGATTCTGACGAAGATGGCATCGTCAACCACCTAGACAAGTGCCCCAATACACCTCGTGGAGTCAAGGTCGATGAAAGAGGATGCGAAATCAAGGGACCGATTCGCTTGCAGGGACTCAGATTCAAGTTCAACTCCGTTGAGCTTGCCAATCCCGAGGATAATAAATCTCTGCAAGAAGCCCTTGCCATCCTGAAACGATACAACAATACCAAGGTCCTCATCGTAGGTCATACCGACTCGATTGGTTCGGCTGCCTATAACCTTGCGCTTTCACTCAAACGTGCCAATGCCATCCGTGATTACCTGGTTGAACATGGCATCAACCCGGCCAACCTGAGAACGGCTGGCAAGGGCGAGGCTGAACCCATTGCAGACAATCATTTCGAGAAAGGTCGTGCACAGAATCGCAGGGTTGAACTGCATATTCTGGAATAGCCCGCTGCAATGATGGAGCGTCGTCCAGAGCCTGCGGAGTTGATGAATGATTTCTCGCAGGCTCTGGCCTATTCCGAAGCGGATTTTGCCGAACCCCATGACCGCTTCATTGCGCTGTTTCGAGAAACCTTTCCCGAATTCAGGAAATCTGAAAAGGTCATGGATCTGGGCTGTGGACCGGCCGATATTACCGTGCGTTTTGCCAAGGCCTTTCCACAAACCCGGATTATCGGACTGGACGGCGCCGAGGAAATGCTCAAGCTGGGAGAAAACCGATTGCAAACCTCCGGCCTGTCCCATCGTATAACATTGATTCAGGATACCCTGCCACTGCATGACAGTTCCTACCCATGTGATACCCTGATCAGCAACAGCCTTCTGCACCACCTGCTTGACCCAATGACATTATGGGAAACCATCGTAAATATCTGCGAAAAGGGGAGCACCCTGTTCATCATGGACCTGATGCGACCTGATGATGAACTGACCGCCAGACAGATGGTCACGCAGTATGCTGCAAAGGAACCTGAAATCCTGCAACAGGATTTCTATCACTCGCTTCTGGCTGCCTATACGCCTGCTGAAATTGAGGTACAGCTAGATAAAGCGGGTTTAACGCATCTGCAGATAGAAGCGGTTTCCGACCGACACCTGATCGTCCATGGCCACCTTTGACCACAAAAAGGTTCCATGTTCAATATCGCCTTGTTGTGGCCGCAGATCCCCCCCAATACGGGAAATATTATCCGGCTGTGTGCAAATATCGGCTGTCACCTGCACCTGATACTGCCCATGGGATTTTCCCTGCAAGACAAGCAGCTCAGGCGTGCCGGTCTGGATTATCATGATCTGACCCACATCACACAACATCAGAATTTCGATGCATTCATGCGATATGTCCAGCAACATCAGCGTCGTCCCCTGCTCTGCACTTCAAAAGCCGGGCAACGATACGATCATGTCACCTTTCAGGCATCCGATACCCTGTTGTTCGGTCCCGAGACAATCGAAATCCCGCAGACAATCATGAGCATGATCCCTGAAAAGGACCGCCTCAGGATCCCCATGCAAGCCGGAGCGCGATGTCTGAATCTGGCCAATGCCGTCTCTGTCATTGCCTACGAAGCATGGAGACAAATGGATTTTATTCAGGGAAAATAGATGGCCATGAAATATCCCTCGCTCAAATACAGATTCTGTGGAATGGACTTCAACAGTCCGATCGTTCTTCTTTCCGGCTGTGTAGGATTTGGCGAAGAATATACCCGGGTCGAGGGTTTCAGCAATTGTGATGTCGGCGCTGTCTGCCTGAAGGGAACAACAGGCACAGCCAGACTGGGAAATCGACCACACCGCATCTACGAAACACCGGCTGGAATGCTTAATGCCATAGGGTTGCAAAACCCCGGAGTCAATCATGTCGTCGATCAGATTCTTCCTTCACTGGATTTCTCGGAAACCCGCTTTATAGCCAATGTTTCCGGTTCCACCCTTGAAGAATATGCCGAGGTGACCGCACGCTTCGACAACTCTCCCATCGATGCCATTGAGATAAATATCTCCTGTCCCAATGTAAAGGAAGGCGGCGTGGCTTTCGGGAATATCCCCGAGATGTCTGCACGTGTTGTCGAGGCATGCCGAAAGATGACTGATAAACCACTCATCACCAAACTTTCACCCAACCAGACGGATATCGTTGAAAATGCCCGCCTCTGCATTGAGGCAGGCAGCGACGCACTGGCAGTCATCAATACGCTGATGGGCATGGCAATCGATATTCATGCGCGCAGACCCGTTCTGGGAAATATACAGGGAGGACTCTCGGGGCCAGCCATCAAACCCATCGCCCTGCTCAAGGTCCATCAGGTTTTTCAGGGAGTATGCAAAACGCATGGAATACCCATCATTGGGCAGGGCGGCATCACCACAGCCGAAGATGCCCTGGAATTTCTGATTGCCGGGGCCTCCGCCATCGGGATTGGAACCGCCCTGTTCTATGACCCACTGGTATGCAAAAAGATCAATCAGGGAGTCTCCAGATACCTTGAGTCCAAAAACCTGACCCTTGACAAATTGATAGGCAGTCTGGAACTGGGCTAAAATAAACCCGTTCTGGATCCCGGGAGAGAGGACCCAGAACGGGCAACAGGAGCAACATTGACTGACAGGGAGAAATCAGTCTCGGTCAAGGAGTGTTTCCTTAAACCTGGCTTCATGATACAAGCTCCGGCACCCTGTTCTCAACATCCGAAAAAGCCACTCGTCCCTCATTCCTGCCACTCTGTCCGAAGGTGACGGAGTTCTGTGCCTTATGAACCAGAAAGAAGATGCAGGAATGCCGTCAATCGAGGGGAATGTTCAAGCAGAAAAGATGATTCTGTTTCAACACGCCCCGATGCTTGCTGAAAATTCAGGTGTGGGTCCGCAATGTCTGCAAGGTTTCCAATCTTTCAGAAATCGGACCAGATGAGGCAAGGATGACACAGCCTCGGCATCCACCTGTCTCCTGACTGCCTGGCAGGGCCGGAAAAAAAGCCTTCAGATCCAGCCGATCAAACAATTTCCGGTAGGTTTGATAGTCCAGTCTCTCACCGTTCGGATAGTGATCAAATCCATAATCTGGATCTCCCGGGACCTCGAAATCATCAACCATCACAACAAAATCCTTCCATGAACGGGAGATGATTTCCAGCTCCCGTTCAAGCGGGAGGTCGTCATACCAGTGCGCATCAAGATAAAAGAAACATCTCTGACTGGTCAGGGACGGATTGACGGAAAGTTGTTGCAGAAACTCGGACGATTCACCCTGATAAAGATGGATATTCGGAACCTCTTTCAGTCGCATGCGGGCAATGCTGTGAAAACGTTCGCTGATCTCCACAGAATGGACAGGCAACCCGGAATTTTCTGCCATAAAGCCTGTAGTGTTGCCCGTCCATGTACCTGTTTCAACGATGATATCAAAATCGAGACTCCCGAGCAGCTCAAGGAATATCTGTTTCCTGAACAATTGGGCATTGAAACCCACCTCATCTCCTGCCACGTAGCAGGAATCATCAATAAGGCAGTCGATGGAGGTTTCCAGGTTGGAAACCCGTTCATCAAGGGCCTTGACCTTGCTGCAGACTTTTCCATGCGCTTCAATCACACGATTGATTGCTGCATGGAGTTCCTGTAGTCGTTCCGCAATCGCCTGAAAGGTCTTGTCGTAAGGGTCACCTGTCATACTCGGGTTTCCTCGAGCTTTTCAATCTCGATAACGATTTCCTGATCGTTCTGCCTGGAATCAATCAGTCTATGCCCATGCACCCGGCACCACGCCGGAATATCATGCAAGGCCCCCGGATCAGTACATTTCACTATCAGCCTCTCTCCTGCCTTCAATTCCTTCATCCTGTTCTGCGTTCGTATCACCGGCAAGGGACACAGGAGTCCCCTCGCATCCAACTCATGAAAGGCGCTCATAATACCCATTCCTGCAGAATCTGATCCTGGGACAGTGGTTCAATGATAATTGTCTTTTCAGTGCCTTCAGGTTGACGAATGCCGACTTCGACCCTCTCTGCATTTCGTCCCTGACCGTAACGCGCCAATATTCTGGCGGCCAGCTCAAGATCCTGATCCTGAAGATCACCATCTAGCAAGGCAAGTGGACCCCGGTGACTCTTACTGTAGAGAGAAATAAATTGATGGCGGTATCCCTCAAGATAGCGGTTTTCACCTTCTTCACGACCGACGATCATCTTGAAATGTGGACGAGGCCGCAGATGCCGCCCCACCTTGAGCAACATGATGTCATCCAATTCATAATTGCGGCTTCCTCGTGCCTGCCACATATCGGACAGCCGTCTGGAATAGTTTTCGTCAGTCAGGAAACAGCAGCCACCGGCTGGTTGAGCATAGTCCTCAAAACCATATTGTGCCGCCAGCGCCATCTGCGGCTTGCGTGAACGACCGCTGAAATCGAACAGGCGTTCCCGATCCACCCAACCTTCTCTTTCCGGGAGGGTCGGTGGAAGATTTCTGGCGCATAAAGGTCGCAGCAGGCGATCCCCCGCCCCGGATTCCTGCTGGATGATGGGCATGGTCTCCCGTCGCTGGGATTTCGGACGCTGTCCAATCACCTCACCGGTAACAATAAAATCAAACCCGTTTTCCATACGCCAGCTATTGGCCTTGGCCACCATGAAGCCCTTGCAGTCCAGACAGGGGTTGAGATGGGCCCCATAGCCGTGCTTGGGATTGATCACCACATCCTTGTATTCATCAATGATATCAATGATATGAAGCTTGATTCCCAGTTGCTCGGCAACCCAGAGCGCATTATTGCGCTTGGGACGGTTACGATCCTTCTTGCGGATGGCATGGGTATGGCCCTCCACACAGAACCCCGTAAAAAAATTGATGCCTTCCACATGAATCCCCTGTTCCAGCATCACCTTCGCCGCCAACAGGGAGTCCAGCCCCCCCGATATCAGGGCCACCGCCTTGCGTTGAACAGTCATGAAGCCTTCACATCACACAAACAAACAGGGCAGTGAAACACTGCCCTGATGTGTCAGAAATAACAGGATGCTACTCATTATGATAGGAAGTGACTCTGTCCACTTCATTTTTTGACCCCAGGATCACCGGGACACGCTGATGCAGCCCCTCAGGTTGCACCTCCATGATACGTCCCCGGCCGGTAGTGCTCGCACCGCCTGCCTGTTCGATGATCATCGACATCGGATTGGCCTCATACATCAAACGCAAGCGTCCAGGCTTGGAGGGGTCCTTGGTATCCCTGGGGTACATGAAGATACCACCACGACTGAGAATACGATGAATCTCGGCCACCATGGAGGCCACCCAGCGCATGTTGAAATTCTCGCCTCTCGGACCTTCTGTCCCCGCCAGGCATTCATCGATATAACGCTTGACCGGGGGCTCCCAGAAACGTGAGTTCGAGGCATTGATGGCAAACTCTCGGGTATCTTCTGGAATCCTGATATTTTCTTCTGTCAGATAGAATTCTCCCACATCGCGATCCAGGGTAAAGGCATTCACTCCCTGCCCAGTCGTCAGCACCATGACCGTGGCAGGGCCATACATGCAGTACCCTGCACAAACCTGTTCGGTTCCGGGCTGCAAGAAATCGGCATCCTCTATATTCGGCTTGCCTTCAGGGGCCTTCAGAATGGAGAAGATGGTCCCGGTGGAAATGTTTGCATCCAGATTGGAAGAACCATCCAGTGGATCAAACAGGATCAGATAACGCCCTTTCTTATATTGATCCGGAATCTGATAACACGTCTCCTCTTCTTCCGAGGCCATGCCGGCCAGATAGCCTCCCCATTCCAGCGATTCGATCATGTAGCGATTGGAAATCACATCCAGCTTTTTCTGGACCTCTCCCTGTACATTTTCACTGTCTTCAGCGCCCAGCACACCGATGAGTCCGGCCTTGTTCACTGCTCCGGCAATACGTTTGCAGGCCACAACAACTCCGTTCAGCAATGCCGTAAAATCCCCTGTTGCTGAAGTAAAGTCTCGCTGTTTTTCTATCAAGAACTGGGTGATGGTCATACCCTTTTGCATGTTACCCTCCTGCCTGGTTATTCAATCTTGTGTTGTGAGCCGATAGTATAAAGAAAAACTTGTCTATCCGGAAAAAAATGCACCACCAGTCGCATAAATTCTCGACGCAACACGATATTTTTTATAGAATTGCACCTTTTCATTGGGACATACAGGATTATGGCAAGAGTCACGATCGAAGATTGTATCAAGACCATCCCGAACCAGTTCACCCTGGTCGAGGCCGCTGCAAAACGCGCCAGACAGATTGCTGCTGGTCAGGCCCCTCTTGTCGAAGAAAACAATGACAAACCCACGGTAATTGCCTTGCGAGAGATTGCCGCAGGTCTCATTGACGAGAGCATTCTTGATGAAACGCCGGAAACGGATAATGCTGCGGAAGAGCTGTTCGCCACCACCACAGAACAGGAAAAGGCGGAAACTGACGCGATTGACACCGAACCTGACTCATCCGAGACCACTGCACCTCCTTCATCAGAAGAAACCTGAATCCACTGCTCCCGAAAGGCTGGCTTGCAGAAAGCTGACTGATCGGCACCCCTGGCCCTCAATCCTCTGCACCTGCGGTGCTGGACGATTACGGGCATATTGCTAGAATAGCAGGCAATACGAAGCATATCGCTGACATTGGGATTCCAGCATCTAGCCTTGAGGATTTCGTGACCCAAACGGCCACTCAACAGCCTGTTCCAGAAATGGATCGACTTTCTCCCATCCGCACGAGATTATGGGAGAAACTCGGCGCCTATATGGATGACAGCCAGATTCAATTTGTCTTTCGCGCCTATCAGTTTGCAGCACGTGCACATGAGGGACAAACCCGGCAGTCCGGCATACCCTATATCTGCCATCCCCTCGCCGTCGCCGAGATCCTTGCAGATCTTCATCTGGATGCCAAGACCATCTCTGCCGCCATTATGCACGATATCATTGAAGATACGGAAATCAGCAAGCATGAGCTGGCGCAGCATTTCGGCAACGATGTCGCCGATATGGTGGACGGTGTCAGCAAGCTCGCCCAGGTCAAATTCAACAACCAAATGGAAAAGGAGGCCACCAATCTGCGCAAGATGCTGATGGCCATGACACAGGATGTTCGCATCATCATCATCAAGCTGGGTGATCGTCTGCACAACATGCGTACTCTCGCCGCCCTGAAGCCAGAAAAACAACGACGCATTGCCCGCGAAACCCTGGACATCTACGCCCCGATTGCAAATCGTCTGGGAATGAATGAACTCAGGCTAGAACTGGAAAAACTGGGGTTCATGTACCTGTATCCCGACCGTTACCGGGTACTCTCCGAGGCCGTTGACCGGGTGCGTGGAAACCGGCGGGATATCATAGAAAGAATCGAGACAGAGCTACAGGAAAACCTCAGGGAGAACATCCCTCATGTCAAGGTGCTTGGACGCCAGAAGCATCTATACAGCCTATACAAGAAAATGCGTTTCAAGCACCTCAATTTTGGAGAGGTCCTGGACGTCTATGCCTTCAGGATTATCGTCAATGATGTCATGGAATGCTATCAGGCCCTGGGAATCATACATAGCCTTTACAATCCGATTCCCGGCAAATTCAAGGATTATATCGCTCTCCCGAAAAGTAACGGTTACCAGTCCTTGCATACTATTCTGGTTGGCCCGCATGGCGTACCCATAGAGGTCCAGATCCGCACCCGAGAAATGGACAAGATCTCCGAGCACGGTCTCGCGGCCCACTGGAGCTACAAACAGGGGAATGACCACAGTGGCGCGCAGAGAAGAGCCAGAGAATGGCTTCGTCAGTTACTGGAAAATCAGAAAATGGCCGGGACTCCCACAGAATTCCTGGAGAACATCAAGATAGACCTCTTTCCGGATGAGGTTTATGTCTTTACACCGAAAGGACGTGTCATCACCTTGCCATACGGAGCAACACCGATCGATTTTGCCTATGCCATCCACTCTCAGGTCGGCAACCACTGTGTCAGTGCCCTGGTCGATCATGAAGAGGTTTCTCTGGCAACCCAGCTCATCAGCGGCCAGCAGGTCGAAATCATTACAGACGAGAATTCCAGGCCCGACCCGAACTGGCTCAACTTTGTTGCCACAGCTCGGGCTCGCAATCAGATCAGACACGCCCTCAAGACACTGGAAAAGGATGAGGTGATTGCCCTGGGGAAAAAATTGATGCAGACCACGCTGAAACAATATCACACCAGTCTGCATGAATTTGGCAGAAAACAGATCCAGTCACTGCTGAAGGAAATGCATGTCGAGAACATCGAGGCCCTCTATGAAAAGATCGGTTCAGGACGCGTGCTGGCCCCTATCGTCTGTCGGATCCTGTTTGAAAACAATGATACCAGGCCACAAAAAAAGGGGTTCAGGAACATGCTTGGTCACCTGCTCCCTGGATGGCTCAAGAGCAAGCCCCGTCCAGAGGCCCTGACCATTCAGGGTACAGAAGGGATGGCCATCCGTTTTGCGGGCTGCTGTCAGCCCATACCCGGCGATCCGATTCGCGGCCTGATTACTTCAGGGCGAGGCATCGTGGTTCATACTGACGACTGCAAGAACGTCAAGGCCGCCAAGAAGGACAAGGGTGCCTGGGTATCGGTACGCTGGGATGAACAGCCCAAACGGGAATTTCCTGTCACCATCCGTACCTATATCAACAATAAACGAGGAACACTTGCTACAGTAGCTGCTGCCATTTCAGAGATGGAGGCCAATATCGAAAATGTGGAAATCCAACAGAAAAATGCCAAAATCAGCACCACAGAATTCACAATCTCGGTAAAGAACAGGCAACATCTCGCACAGATCATCCGCCATGTTCGCAACCTTGATTGTGTCAGGCAGGTTTTTCGTATCAAACACTAGGACACCTATCGTCATGAACAAAAAAGTCATTAATACAGATCAAGCTCCACAGGCCATCGGCACCTACTCTCAGGCCATACAGATTGGCCCGCAGACCTTTCTTTCCGGGCAGATCCCGCTTGACCCGAATAGCATGGAACTCGTGTCGGGCCAGGAGGCCCAGATCAGACAGGTATTCGATAATCTGAATGCGGTTGCCATGGCAGCCGGAGGTTCACTTCAGGATATTGTCAAACTCAATATCTTTCTGACGGACCTTGAATGGTTCAGCAAGGTCAATGAGATCATGGCCGAATATTTCCAGCCTCCCTATCCCGCTCGGGCGGCAATAGGCGTAGCAGCGCTTCCCAGGGGAGCGGAAGTGGAAATGGATGCCGTCATGGTCCTGGAGTCGTAACAATTCCGATCGACACCCTCCTTCTTTCTCCAGTCACCTCCCTGCAGAGTGTGGGGGAAAAAACCGCCCAGGGCCTGCAGAAACACGGTATCCATTCAGTATTCGACCTCCTGATACACCTCCCCCTGCGATATGAAGACCGCACGCTACATCGCCCTCTGGCGAGATTGAAACCGGGGGTTGAACAACTCATTCTGGGACAGATCGTGCGAATCCAGACACGTGGTTATGGGAGAAAACGCACCACGCATCTCATTCTTGAGGACAAGAAAAACAACTGCTGTGATGTATTCCTTTTCAATTTGCCGGTCAGCCGATCGCGTTCCCTGCAACCCGGCCTCTGGTTTCAGGGCTATGGAAAAATCGAAATCAGGCTGTCAGGACCATGCATGTTGCATCCCCAGTTCAGGGTATTTGAACATGCTGAACAGGCTCATCCAGAACCGACCCTCACTCCGGTATACCCCCTCTGGAAGGGAATGCAACAATATCGAATCCGTCGCATCATCAATGCAGCCCTCGAACAATGCAGGCAGCTTGTCAAACATAGGTCATCGGGCAACCATGCAAATCCGGCGGACAGCGACCTTTTACAGATTTTCCATACCCTGCACTGTCCAGCGCCTGATGCTTTGCTGAATGAATCCGTGTCAAGATCCAGAAAACAACTGGCCCATGAAGAACTGCTCGCCCATACCCTTGTTCAACTTCGCCAGAGATCAGAGATCCGGCAACGTGCCGCAATCCCGATGAACAAGGATGCGCCGCGAATCAAGGATCTGCTGGAACGACTTCCTTTCAAGTTGACCGAGGCACAGAAATCAGCCAGCAAGACGATTATCGGGGATCTTTCAAACCCCGGTTCTCCCATGCTGAGACTCCTGCAGGGGGAAGTGGGCAGTGGCAAAACCATCGTCGCTGCCCTGGCAGCGCTGCACTGTGTAGAAAATGGATGGTCATGTGCCATCATGGCCCCCACCGAATTGCTGGCCATGCAGCATTTTGAAAGTTTCTCCACCTGGCTTGCACCACTTGGCATAACCGTACTTGACCTTACCTCCAAAACGCCGGAGAAGAAGGCGAGAATCGACAAAATTCGGCAGGATGGGCCCAAGATTCTGGTGGGCACCCAGGCCCTGATCCAGGATGGGGTCGATCTTGCCAATCTGGGGCTTTGCATCATCGATGAGCAACACCGATTCGGTGTCAACCAACGACTTCTGCTACTGGGAAAGGGCGGAGATCGACAACCTCACCAGCTGATCATGTCAGCCACCCCAATTCCGAGGACCCTGGCGATGACCTACTATGCCGGAGTGGAAATCAGCACATTGGATGAATTGCCCAGCAACCGGAAACCCGTTCAGACTCTCGTCATGCCAGAAACAAAACGCAACGAAGTCATTCAGCGGATACAGCATCTGTGCCATGCCGGTCAGCAGGTCTATTGGGTCTGTCCACTTATCGAGGCACAGGAAGAAGGCACCCCCACCCCATTTCGATCTTCCATCGAGATATTCGATATCCTGCAAAAATCCCTGCCTGATCTTTCCATCGGAATGGTCCACGGACAAATGCCCGCCAATGAGAAACAGTCACTGATGACAGATTTCAGGAACGGAAAACTCTCTGTTCTCGTTTCCACGACCGTGATTGAAGTCGGTATTGATGTCCCCAATGCCACCCTGATCGTGATTGAAAACGCCGAGCGGCTTGGCCTTTCCCAGCTTCACCAACTTCGTGGACGTGTCGGAAGGGGGACTCTCAAAGGCTTTTGCATCCTGCTGTACAGCAACCACCTAAGCAAGCTTGGGAAGACCAGACTAGCCGTTCTGCGCGAATCGAATAATGGTTTTGAGATTGCTGAAAAAGACCTTAAAATGCGAGGACCTGGTGAACTGTGGGGAGTACGACAATCGGGTGGCGCATCATTTCGGATAGCCAGTCCCGATGATTTCCAGGCGGAATTCCCGAAATTGCAGGCCAGGGCCCAGCACCTGCTGAAAAATCAGGCAGACATGGCCGAGATCATCATCAAACGCTGGTTACCAAAATCTGATGCCTGCAACCGGGTCTAGTGGATACGATACACATCATGGATGCATCAAAAATCAAACTCTATCTCAAGCTGATGCGCCTGCATCGGCCAATCGGGATTCTTCTTCTGCTGTGGCCAACGTTATGGGCGTTGTGGCTTTCTTCCCAGGGTCACCCCGATACACGTGTTCTGATCATCTTCGTATTGGGCGTGGTCATCATGCGATCTGCCGGTTGTGTCATCAACGACTACCTGGATCGCGATATCGACCCCTATGTCAAGCGTACGCTGGACCGCCCCTTGGCCACGGGAGCCGTGTCTCCAAATGAGGCCCTGATTCTGTTTGCCATATTGATTGGTATGGCCGTCATTCTGGTGGCCTTCCTTGACTGGAAAACGATCGCCCTGGCCGCTGTCGGTCTGGTCCTGGCTGTTATCTATCCCAGAATGAAGCGACTCATCTATCTTCCACAGGGATTTCTTGGGCTGGCCTTTGGCTGGGGCATCCCCATGGCCTACATGGCCCAGACAGGCACCGTTCCCCGACTGGCCTGGTTACTCTATGTTGCCACCATATTCTGGGTCATCGCCTACGATTCCATCTATGCGATACCAGACAAGGAAGACGATGTCAGGATCGGCATCAAATCGTCAGTGATTCTGTTTGATGATCTTGATACCACTATCATCATGGCACTTCAACTGGCCTTTCTGGCCACCATGGTCATGTTGGGGAAACAACTGGAAATGGGGCTGTACTATTACATGGGACTGGTTCTCTCGGCCTTGCTGTTCGCCTACCAACATTATCTGATTCGTGACCGCTCTGCAGAAAACTGTCAGAAGGCCTTCGTCAACAATCACTGGGTCGGCACCATCATCTTCGTTGGCATCTACCTCCAAAGCATGATCGGCCAGGCATGATTCCTTATTGTCTGGCCATTCTGACCGGTTTTGTCATTCTGACGGTCAGTGCGGACCGTTTTGTGCTGGGGGCCTCCGCCCTCGCCAAAAACCTGGGTGTCCCAACCCTGCTGGTCGGCCTGGTAATTGTGGGATTTGGGACCTCGGCCCCGGAGATCATTGTTTCCGCGATGGCAGCATGGCAGGGTAACGGATACCTTTCCATAGGCAATGCGTTGGGGTCAAATATCACCAATATAGGGTTGGTGCTGGGTCTGGCTGTCTTGGCAACCCCGATGCAGGTCCACTCCTCATTGGTAAAAAAGGAGATCCCCGTACTGTTTCTGGTCATGGGATTTTCTCTGTTTTTGCTTGTGGACGGACGTCTGACTCCGGCAGATGGAGTTCTTCTTGTTATCGGAACCCTGCTCATGCTGGGTTGGACCGTTCAGCAGGGCCTGAAACAACGTCATAAGAATGACCCTCTGGAACAGGAATTTGCCGATGAACTGCAGACCAGCCTTTCTACTCCTCAGGCCATATTCTGGCTGTCAGTTGGCATGCTTTTTCTTTTGGGCAGTTCAAAGCTGTTGGTATGGGGCGCGGTAGGTGTGGCAAAATTCTTTGGAGTCAGCGATTTGATCATCGGCTTGACCATTGTCGCAGTAGGCACCAGCCTGCCCGAGTTGGCTGCCTCGGTGATGAGTGCGATCAGAAATGAACATGATCTGGCAATAGGCAACGTCATCGGTTCAAACATGTATAATCTATTGGCAGTAATGGCTTGCCCCGGTTTGCTGGGGCCAGTCAATATCCTGCCGGAAATCCTCTCGCGAGACTTTCCGGTAATGATCGTCCTGAGTCTTGCATTATGGATAATGGCAACTGGCATAAGAAGCAGAGGTATCATCAATCGACTGGAAGGTGGAGTACTTCTCCTGTCCTTTGTCGGTTATCAATATTTTTTGTTCAGGAGCATAGGAAACGGATAAAAATGCCTTCAATCAACAAGCAGTGCGAGAGCGGTTCTCGCCGGAGATGTAATTCATGACAGCATCTCACCCGCAATCCATCATGAAACTGGCACAGTCCGTCATTGAAACGGAGCTTGATGCGATTGCTGCCCTGAAACAACGGGTTGACGAAAATTTTGTGACGGCCTGCCAACTCATTCTTGACTGCAAGGGTCGAATCGTTGTTCTGGGGATGGGCAAGTCGGGACATATCGGCAACAAGATTGCCGCCACTATGGCCAGTACCGGAACACCTGCCTTTTTTGTTCACCCCGGTGAGGCCAGCCACGGCGACCTGGGCATGCTGGTAAGTGGTGACGTCGTCCTTGCACTCTCCAATTCCGGGGAAACCGAAGAATTATTGACCATCTTGCCAGTGATTCGCCGTCAGGGTATCCCGATGATTGCCATGACGGGTAATCCTGCTTCAACACTGGCCACCGAGGCGGATGTCTCACTGGATGTCAGTGTTGCAAAAGAGGCATGTCCGTTGAATCTTGCACCAACCGCCAGCACAACGGCCACCCTGGTCATGGGGGATGCCCTGGCGGTCGCCCTGCTTGAATCTCGTGGCTTTACTGCCGAGGACTTTGCCCGATCCCATCCCGGAGGGCGCCTTGGAAAACGACTGCTGGTTCATGTGCGAGATATCATGCACAGTGGTCATGAAATGCCCACTGTCTTGCAGCATACCCCATTGAAGGACGCCCTGGTAGAGATGAGTGTCAAGGGACTTGGCATGACCATGGTCATTGACGAATCCGGCCGGGCAGTTGGCATCTTTACTGATGGGGATCTTCGTCGAGTTCTCGACAGGAAGATGGATCTGCATGACTGTACCATCGACTCCGTCATGACCACTCAGTTCAAGAGTGTTCCTCCTGACATGCTGGCCGCCGAAGCCCTGAGCCTGATGGAACACAACAAGATCAACGCATTGCCAGTGACGGAAAACAACTGTCTGTGCGGGGTCTTCAACATGCATGACCTGTTGAGATCTGGAGTGGTATGATGACCGACATTCAGGAAAAGGCTCGTCAGATTCGACTCGCCATCTTTGATGTCGATGGCGTGCTTACTGATGGTCAGCTCTACTATGGTCCTGATGGAATGGAGATCAAGGCCTTTCATTCCAGGGATGGCCATGGTCTCAAAATGTTGCAGCAGACGGGAGTCGATGTGGCCATCATTACCGCTCGCACCTCGGAGGCCGTAAAGCAGCGCATGAGCGGCCTGGGAATTCGACATGTGTTTCAGGGCCAGCAAGACAAGACAAAAAGTCTGCATCTGTTGCTCGAAAGACTGGATCTCCGTGCCGAGGAAGTGGCCTATACCGGCGACGATGTCATTGATCTGCCCGTCATGACACAGGTTGGGTTGGCGATTGCCGTGCAGGATGCCAATGAATTGGTCAAGAGACATGCCCACTGGATCACGCCACACTGCGGAGGCAAGGGCGCAGCAAGGGACGTCTGTGAACTGCTGATGGAGGCGCAGGGCACCTTGAACTCAGTATTGCAGGAATATCTTGCCTGATCTGTGTATCATCGTATCCTTCCCATTATTCTGCTGATCCTTGTGGGGATATCCATGATCATCAACCGGCCACTCTCCATACAGAAAACTGCAACTCCGGAAGAGACTGTCGAGAACAAGACAACCTACGATTATTATGTCAGGGGCTTTCAGCTTGCCGATTTTGATCCGACAGGTCGATTGCATTTCACACTGAAAGGAGATTATCTGCAACATGGTGACGGCCAATACGAAACCTTCCGTGTCAGAGCCCCGGCCATCCATATTCTTGCCGGTCGCTGGTCCCAGTGGCACCTGGCCGCAGAAAAGGCCGTTTTTTCGGAGAAAAACAGAAAATGGAATCTGGATGGGCATGTCACCCTGCAAAAAGGGGAGGGAAAAACCTTTCCTCTGTCTATCCAGTCCAGCAGGATGGTCTTTTCTCCTGAGGCTCGCCTCTTGACAACCCAGGCCGAGGTCCTGGTCAGGCACCCTTACGGAAGCACACGCTCGAATGGATTGCGGCTCAATCTCGACAGCAGTGCCCTGGAGCTCAATTCCCATGTTCATAGTCAGTTCATCCCATAATGCCCACACTGTCCGGACCCCTATGAAAAATATCATCAAACCCTCATGGCCATTATTGTTTGCCTGCATTCTTTTACCTTTTCTTGCTGAAGCTGAAGAAGCCAAGACCATACGCGATCAGGCACCAACTACCGCCTTGAGCATTCAGGCCGACCAGCTCAGTATCGACAAGGACAAGCAGTTCAGCCGCTATACGGGCCATGTCCAGATGACCTATGCAGATAAACGTTTGACTGCGGAACAGGTGGATATCCACTTCAAGGATGGCGCATTGAGTGATATTATTGCCACCGGCAATCCGGTCACCATCGAGATTGATGACCCACAGGGGAAGATCCACGGAGAAGCCGGAGAAGTAGTCTTTTCATTGACCGAACAGATATTACGCCTGACCTCTTCTGCCCGTCTTGATCGGGATCTCGATCATTTTTCAGGGGAATGGATCGAGTACCACATGGACACCCACCAGATCTCGGCCAAAAAACCTGTCGAGGGAGGAGAGCAGGTCAAGATGATCATTCGGGCGCCAGCTATAACTCCTGACAGCACACAAGAAAAATGACATCAAAACGTCTCGAGGTCTCGCATATCTCAAAGTCCTATAAAAAACGGACGATTGTCGAGGACCTTTCGATGATTCTCGAATCCGGAGAGATCATCGGGCTTCTCGGCCCCAATGGTGCCGGAAAGACCACCTCCTTTTACATGGTGGCCGGACTGATCACCCCGGACAAGGGCCAGATCAGCATGGATGGACGGGATATCACCCAAAGTCCGATGCATATTCGTGCCAGACTTGGACTGGGTTATCTTCCACAGGAAAGCTCCATCTTCAAGAAACTGACCGTCTATGAAAATATTCTGGCCATCATCGAAACTCTGGACACCGTATCCATCAAGGAACGACATCATCTGACTCAGAATATCCTTGAAGAGTTTCGTCTTGAACATCTCAAGGATCAGAAGGGTTACAGCCTTTCAGGCGGGGAACGCCGCCGTCTGGAGATCGCCAGGGTTCTGGCCATCAATCCTGAATTCATTCTGTTTGACGAACCCTTTGCCGGGGTAGACCCCATTTCCGTACAGGAACTTCAGACCATCCTGCGTTACGTCAGGGAAAAAGGCATTGGCATCCTGATTACCGACCATAATGTAAGAGAAACACTGGGAATATGCGACCGGGCCTATATCATGAACCAGGGCAGGCTGATTGCATCCGGGTTACCGGACGAAATCCTTCAGCACGAAGAGGTCAAGCAGGTCTATCTGGGAGAACAGTTCCGTTATTGACTTTCAGGTATTACCGTTTCCCGCCCATCACCACTCGGGGATCAGATTTTCCCGATGAAGCAGATCATCCAATGACTCCCTCTCCCGGATCAGATAGGAACGATCCTGATCGACCATGATCTCCGCTGGCCGCGGACGGGTATTGTAGTTGGAGCTCATCACGAATCCATAGGCCCCAGCAGAAGATACCGCCAACAGGCTGCCCGGCTCTATTCGCAAGGATCTTTCCTTGCCAAGAAAGTCCCCACTTTCGCAGACTGGTCCTACCACATCGTAGGTACGCAGTGGCCATGAACTGTTTTCATGCACTGGACGAATATCATGCCAGGCATCATACAGACTGGGACGAGGCAGATCATTCATTGCGGCATCTACAATCGCAAACGATTTCTCCTCTGCAGTTTTCAGAAATTCCACCTGAGTGAGCAGAATTCCGGCATTTCCAACCATCGCCCGACCCGGCTCAATAATCAGAGCCAGCCCAGTTCCTGCCAGGGTCTCCTTGACCTTCCTGCCAAATGAATCGAGACTGGGTTCATCCTCGTCCTGGTAACAAATACCAAACCCACCCCCCATATCCAGATGACGAATGTTGATATTCTTCTTGCGCAATCTGGCAACAAGATCCATTATCTTGTCCAGAGCCTCGTACATCGGGTCAAGATCAAGCAATTGGGAGCCGATATGACAGTCGACTCCGACCACCTCAACCCATTCGTGCCCGGCCAGCTCCTGGTAGAGGTGTTCTGCCTCCTGCATGGCAATGCCAAATTTGCTGGATCGCAGACCGGTAGCAATATAGGGATGTGTTTTGGGATCCACATCCGGATTCACGCGCAATGAAACGGGCGCCTTTTTTTCAAGCCGTTGTGCGATTTCCGCTATCCGTTCAATTTCGCCGGCAGATTCCACATTGAAACAAGGAATCCCGGTATGAAGGGCCTGCTCGATCTCGTCACGACGCTTTCCAACACCAGAAAAGACCACTTTGGAAGGGTCGCCTCCAGCACGGATCACTCTTTCCAGTTCCCCGCCAGAGACAATATCAAAGCCTGAACCCAGGTGGGACATCAACTGCAGTACTGCAAGGCTGGAATTGGCCTTGACCGCATAGCAGATCTGATGCGGAATCCCTTTCAGGGCACGATTGAATCTTTTCCACTGATCCTCAATGGCCGACCGCGAGTATATGTAACAGGGGGTGCCATAATGCTCTGCCAGACTTTCCAGTGAAAGCTCTTCGGCAAAAAGGCAACCATCACGGTAGGGAAAATACTGTGTCATGACAAGACGATCGTGTTGTAAGTCTCACTGTCATGCGGCTGGTCCGGCAGATAGAGATCTCCTTTTTGTCCGCAGGCTGCAAGCGACGCAAAAGCAAGCAGCAGGATGATGGCAGACCGTCTTTTCACTTTAAGTGGCGGTATCAGCGCGCCGAATGGCCGGTCAACTTGACCTCTACCTTGTCCTCGTCCTTCAGATTGCCATAGTAATTTCTGAGAATCTCCAGAACCTCCGGTCGACTGAATTCAGGTGGAACCTCACTGCCTTCGGACAGTGCCTTGCGCAACTTGGTTCCGGAGAGCAACAAACGATCCTTGGCATCATGCGGACAGGTTCGCATGGACGCCATGCCGTTGCACTTGTGGCACCAGAATGTCCAGTCAATCTTGAGAGGGCGGATCTCAAGGGCATCTTCAGGGATCTCATCGAAGATATGCTGGGCATCGAAAGGTCCATAATATTCACCGACGCCGGCATGATCACGACCCACGATCAGATGGGTACAGCCATAGTTCTGACGGAACAGGGCATGCAGCAGGGCTTCACGCGGTCCGGCATAGCGCATGTCCAGAGGGTAGCCGGCCTGGATCACGGTATCGTTGACAAAATAGTTTTCCACCAGGGTATTGATCGCCCGCTTGCGCACATCTGCCGGGATATCACCTGGCTTGAGCTTGCCCAGCAAGGAGTGGATCAGGACGCCATCGCAGATCTCGATGGCAATCTTGACCAGATATTCGTGTGACCGATGCATCGGGTTACGGGTCTGAAAGGCTGCAATCTGATTCCAGCCTTTCTCCTGGAACTTGGCTCGAGTCTGCGCCGGGGTCATGTAGATCTCTCCAAAACGTCGTTCGAAATCTCCCTGGGAAAGAACCTTGACCTTGCCTGCCAGATTGACCTCGCCCTGTTGCATGACCATCTGAACACCGGGGTGTTCGGTATCAGTGGTCTTGTATACCATGATGCACTCATGTTCCTTGTCGATGCTATATTTCTCGGTCACGGACAGGGTCGCCATGATCTCGCCGTACTCCTCGCTCCACAGGGCAACCTCCTCTCCGATATGGATACTGTCGGCGGTTTCCTTGTCGGTAGAGAGCGTAATCGGAATCGGCCAGAAGATGCCATTGCTCATCTTGAAACCATCGCAGACGCCAGCCCAGTCGGCATGGGTCATGAAACCGTCAAGGGGGGTAAAACCACCAATCCCCATCATGATCAGGTCTCCTGCCTCACGAGAACTGATATGTACCTTTTTCATGGAATAGGCACGTCGACGCTCGTCTTCAAGTGCCTCACCAGTCAAAAGCAAAGGCTTCAGTTCGTCGCTGCCATGGGGGTTGATCAACTTGGTCATGTCTGCCCTCCCTACTCGGTATCAGGATATGGAATAAAAGCTGTAAATGATACCGCGTTTCAGGTGAATCACCAATCGGCTTGTTTCAGTATGCATTCTTGCGACTCAGGACAATCCAGACTGTCATCAGAAGAATTCGAATGTCCAGCCAGATGGACCAGTTGGCAATATACCAGAGATCATGTTCAACCCTCTTTTGCATCTTTTCCAGGGTATCTGTCTCTCCACGCCAGCCATTCACTTGCGCCCATCCCGTAAGCCCCGGTCTGACCTTGTGTCGCCAAACATAGCGGTTGATCAGTTGTTTATATTCTTCATTGTGCGCCAGGGCATGCGGCCTGGGCCCCACCAGAGACATTTCCCCCTTGAGCACATTGAACAATTGGGGAAGTTCATCCAGAGAGGTCTTGCGCAAAAAGGCGCCAAATCGAGTAACACGTGGATCGTCCCGCTGTGCCTGCTGTATATTGCCGTCATCTTCACAGACCGTCATTGTCCGAAATTTGTAGACATAAAAGACCTTGTCATCAAGGCCATGCCGTCTTTGCCGAAACAGCACAGGACCAGGAGAAGACATTTTTACACCGATCGCTATCAGCAATAGCAATGGCCACAGGCATAACAGGCTCAGTGAAGCCAAAAACAGATCTTCGATCCGCTTGGCCACACCATGCACACCCCAGAATGGGGTCTCGCACAGGGCAAAGACCGGCATGCCAGCGATATCCTGAAGTCGTGCATCACGCAGTTCAAACATGAACAGATCTGGAACCAGCATAACGGATACGGTTGTCTGCTGGCAGGCCTCGAAAACCTCCTTTATACGATTGGCAGCATGCATGGGCAGCGCCAGAAATACCATATCGATCCCCTGCTCTGCAATAAATCTTTCCA
>RFGN01000383.1 GCA_003696645.1 Gammaproteobacteria bacterium
AACTCCTTGTCGGAAGAGGTCCTGTTTTCCTGGACGGATTCCGTCTCGTCAGCTTCCGCCTTCTGGCCACCGACCTCGGGCCAGGTTTTCGGCGTAATCTCCGAACTCAGCGTGACATCGAACCGGACAGGCGGTTCAACCTTCCAGTACGAACCTTCATACTTGTTATTGTTTTTTTGGCACCCTAGGCCCTCAAGCAGTTCGTCATAAATATTCGCGGCGCGAAAATCCTTGAAAATGGTTTTCTTTCGCGACCGAAGCTGCCAACACAATTCCCCATCGCTCCATTCCTCAGGCTTGAATTGCTCAAGAAAATCCTTGATCCGATTCTCGCCCGTATCCGAAAGTTGGTAATAAGGGTGCAAACGGCCATTGATTTCGCGGACTATGACATCAGCCACATTATCCGACATACTCGCTCCGTCCATAATCGCGCATGACGTCACCGATATTCCACTTCAGGATTTCTATGCCATCTTCTTTGCCATCGGATGTGTCTTCAGCGGGTTCACCTGGTATTACATAGACATTCCGCCTGACACGGCACCCGTCTCCTCCCAGCTTCATCGACTGCAAGGCCAGCGCATACGCCCATTGCTTGCGACGATCGCGTTCAGGCTTCTCACCTTCGGCATTCACACCCGTATATGAGTCATATTTGAAATCGAGAATCACCACGCCGTTTTCGTACAAAAGCATGGTGTAAAATCCCTTTATACCCTCGGGAAAGCCTGTTACATAATAACGGTTCCGGAAAAAGGATTCCGCTATTTCAGGGTGGAAATCTTCGGACGATGGCAACACAGAGTGGAGCCCAGTATCAGCGAACATGAACAGATCGCCCAACGCTCTTCGAATGGCTAACTCCTCTGCATTCTCAGAAAACCAATCAAAGACAATTAGCACGTCTGAGAAATTGCCCTTCGAAAGGGCTTCATGTGTACCTTCATAGGCTTCATTAATTTTTTCACTGGCTTTTGTCTTCTCCTGCACTGTTGCATCTCGAGGCGTACTTGGAAGCATACTTGTTGCAACTTGAAGCGTACTCAGCAGACAGGCTCTAACAGGCAACTTTTTCAAAACGTGGGAAATTTTCAAACCAAAATCATCCCACGTTGATTCACTCCATTCGTAATTATTGTAATTATCTGATTCTTTTTTATTATCCACCAGATACAGCGTGCGGGGCAACACCACCACGTCCGGCCGCAAGGGGATGCTGGATCTTCCATCCGGGTGGCTGATTTTGAGATAAGCGCCGACGTCCACATGCCGGCTGAAGGTCCCCTGGTCTTTACTCCAACCCGGCGCGTCGGCATACAGAATGCCGTTGGGATCCGCCATTCGCAGC
>RFGN01000384.1 GCA_003696645.1 Gammaproteobacteria bacterium
GCCGTCAGCCGGGAAGACCTCATCGTCATCACCGGCAGCTTCTACCTCGTCGGCGAAGCCCGAAAATACTTCCTCGACCAGGCCAACAAACCCCGCCCAAGGCGGTAGGCACCATGCAAACCACACATTCGTACCACTTCGCGCTATCAGTGCGCCCAATCTATCTCAAAAGACGTATTAAAGTGACCATTCTGTACCGCAGGCGATGCTTCACGTCATCGAGGCCAGAATCTGCTCATCATCGTCATCGAATCTCCTTGTTAGCAACTCTATCGCTTGATCAGGATTTATTTTTCCTTTTCTGGCCAATTTATACAGATTTTCCATACGGCATGAATCACGTAATGCCAAATCAATACCGCCTGCAGACCTTCCGATACTCGTGTGCTCATAAGCACACGTAGTATCGTCGCCTCGTAATCTTCGAATGTCATTCATACTTTTCCACAGCACCACCATAGCCCGCTCCAAGTCTCCCACCAACGGTGGATCATACTTTGCTTTACCCTGTGCCATATCCAGATCATGGTGTGCAATTTTTTTGTTTCGATATGTCCTAATTCTACGAACTACTCCTTCAACCTCTTTCTTCCTAGCGTCTAATTCTTGACGCCTGTCCTCCATTTCTTCGGCCAAGATTGCAAATAATTGCATGATGGATGCATTGTTTTTCTTATTATTGCCTCCTGTACTTGGCTTGTCTGTGACAGTGTATATACGAACGATAATATCTCTCTGCAGTGAACGCTGGATGATATGAAACCCCCCGGGAGCAACTGTATTCATTCTGCCTACCGTTTCTTCATTCCCATACAGCTCCTTTAACAGCTTGTAAAATATTGTCAGCTCAACTACCTGCTGGTCCACATATTTGAATAGATCGTCGAATCCAACGTCAGACATATGATTGTCCAGATTCCAGAGGTCAAGAAGCTTGAAGCTTTAGCATCACTCCGCGTTCATAACATAACAGCTTATTAAAACATATGCAGTCAATATATCTGCATGGATACTGCCGCCGTTCTGACGGTCATCCCTGTTCGTATTGGATGGCGCGCACAAAACTGCCTGCTTGGCAAGCCTAAAATCGGAACACCGATCGAAAATCGTTACCCCTTGCGCCGCCAGCACATCGTACAACGCGCAGCAATGAAACGGACGCTTTCGTGCGCGCAAACGCGGCTTTTCGTCCAATAGTGGAGGCACGACGAAAAGACGAAATGTCGGTCGTGCCTGCCGACAAGTTCACGCCGGCGTGGCCGGCTGCCGCTGAGTATCCGTTGGGTTGCAGGACCGGAACCCGCGGGCTGCCCTGACTGGCACGTGTTGCATGAAGTTCGCAGCATGATGCCGACGAGGGCCTTCGGCAGCGCACGCCCCGGCGGAAGGCGGAGTTCAGGGCTCGGCAGCGACCGGTCCCGCGGAAGCCGTCCCTGCC
>RFGN01000385.1 GCA_003696645.1 Gammaproteobacteria bacterium
GGCATCGGCCATCAATGCATGCCCGGCCTCGACCTGGGCGGCCTGAAGCGTCAGGTCATATTGGGCTGTCAGATTCAGATTGTCAGCAGAGATCACACTCCGAACCGCTGTCTGGTTGGTCTGTGCGAGTCTGTCTCTTTTTGTGCTGTAGATGGACCCATCCGATAACCAGCCGGAACGCTTCGTCTCGCTGCTCTCGGATACCTCGGAATAACCCGCCTGAACCGTAATGTTTTCCGCACTCTGCAGATTCATGTCTCCAGATGCCATCAGGTTCGAACCTATAATCCTGATATCTCCCCGATTACTCTGCAAGGTCATGTCACCCGCAGACAGGGATGATCCCACGAAGTCGCTTCGATCGTTCTTGATCGTCCTGCTTGTGTTTCCGAATGTCCCATGCTTGCGGGTCTGTTCATAATCATGTTGCGTCTCGGCAATGCCACCGATATCCACACTGCCAGCCACTATGGAAAGTGTCTTGTCTGCGGCCAGAATGCTGCCCTGGATGTGGGCATTGTCTTGCGCCTGGATCTGTAGAGCGTTACCCTGAACCAAGCTGGCCAGTGCATGGCTCTCATCATGTCGGATATCACTGCCCGGTTGATGCCTTTCATACTGGCTGAACGTTTCAGAGGCCTTGATGGTGACATTCTTCGCCTTCAAGGCCACCTGCCCACCCGTGATAGCTGATCCTTCAATCTTTATCTCGTTACCCGCATCCAGGGTCAACAGACCTGTCGACCTGATCTGCCCGGCACGCCCTACAGAGGTATAATCTCCACGGGTTCCCTGAACATGATAGGCAACCTGCTCACTGGACCTGCGATCAAGGATGGCGTCATCTGCATGAAGTTGAACCGTACCCCCCTGGATAATACCAGAACGATTGTCGATGGAGCCTCCGGCATTCAGATGAAGTTGATTTCCCGACTGAATGTTTCCTCCGTGGTTGACCAGTTCTTGTGTACTCGTCAGGGCCAGATTATTGCCAGACTGGATCTTCCCAGCGTTGTATAGATGATCGGTCTGCAGATTGATGGCACCCCCGGCCATGATCAGGGCACTGTTTTTCGTCTGTTCTCCTGCCAGATACACAACCGGAACCAGAACCTGTTGACCAGAAACCGTTTTTTCTACCATCCAGACTATATCCTGTTGCAGGGCAGCCACCTGGTCGGCACTCAGAGCGATACCTGGTACCAGTTGCAGAGCCTGCTGGGCTACTACGGCATTGTCCATCAGGCGTTGAAATTGTGCCTGCTCATCGGCCAGATCCGAATAGAGGAAATGTTTTCCCGTCTGCGCGAAGATGCTTTCGCGAATGAGGCGATTCTCGAAAAATGCATCTCCAAGACGGCGAATATTTGGCCCTGGCGTATAGTGCAGTCGATTCAGCAGGTAATCACTGCCGATGAAATTTTCGTACTGGGTAAAGGCCGGATTGGTCTCGATCAGATAGTGACTGGCCGGATCCGGTGAAACGATAAAGAGGCCATTCTGCCCTTTCGGAAGGCTGATATTCAGATAGGCCAATGGATCTGTGGTTGTCGCCAGAGAAGAGGCAGCAAGCTGCTGACCACTGCGAATATTGGCATTGTTCAGGTTAGCTACTGCCCCGGAAATATTTCCCCCTGCCTGAATGCTGGAGGAGAGAGTATCCAGAATCCTGGTGGTTCGCGTGATGACAGTGGGCTGTGGAGACGGGAAATTGATGACATTGGCACAACCGATACCAAAAGGGGACTGGCATTTTTTGCTGTTGCGCGTTCCTGAGGTCGTGGTTGTCGTGACTTCCATGATATTCAAGGGAAGATTGTCCACTACCCTGGACGAAAGATGGATATTCCCTCCGGCAAAGATACTGGAATAGCGGTTGCTGATGGCATCAGCATAGATATTCAGATTGCCGCCTGCTCCCAACGTAGCTGGAGGGGAACGACTCACTACCTGCATTTTATCTACCGTGGTCGTGACTGAATCTGTACAGTTTGTACCACAATTTGTCGTGGTGGAACTCTTGGAAACCCGAATGCCCCCTTGCAGGGTTTTGGTTGCTGCATCATACACTCCTTGTACAACCGGATCGGCAGCAAGATTCTGCAGATCTACAGCATGGATCGACATCTGCCCGGAAACTGCCTCGATGTGACCCTGCTGATTCAGGATAGAGGTTGTCTTGCCCAGGTTGTTGTCTGCCGCCAGTAGCATATCCTGCATTGCCAGGATCTCTGCACCGTTGTTGTTGGTCAGACTTCCGCGTGTAAACAGATGCATGTTTTTTCCGGCAAACAA
>RFGN01000386.1 GCA_003696645.1 Gammaproteobacteria bacterium
CTTTCCCAGTCTTTTCTGACAGATTCGATTTTTTCAGGGGTAGGATCCTTCAATGCTGCAATCTCTTCATCAAGATTTCCGCCCAGCACAATATCCGTACCACGACCAGCCATGTTGGTAGCAATGGTTACCGCACCGGGACGTCCGGCATCGGCTATCACCCTGGCCTCTCTGGCATGCTGCTTGGCATTCAATACGCTATGCGGAATCTTTTCTTTCTTCAGTTCGCGGGACAGGTATTCTGAACTGTCGATTGAAGCCGTGCCCACCAATACCGGTTGTTGTCGTTGATAGCAATCCCGGATATCTTCGATAATCGCGTTATACTTTTCCTTCAATGTCAGATAGACCAGATCTGGATAATCCTTGCGCGCCATGGGTCGATTGGGAGGGATCACGACCACCTCCAATCCATAGATCTGCTGAAATTCATAGGCCTCGGTGTCTGCCGTCCCGGTCATGCCAGCCAGTTTGTCGTACATGCGAAAATAATTCTGGAAGGTAATGGATGCCAGAGTCTGGCTTTCACTCCGAATGGGCACACCTTCCTTGGCCTCAATGGCTTGATGCAAACCATCCCCCCAGCGTCGACCTGGCATGGTCCTACCGGTAAATTCATCAACGATTACCACTTCATTGTTCTGAACCAGATAATCCACATTACGCTGATACAGGTGATGCGCTCGCAACAACGCATTGACATAGTGAACAAGACGGATGTTCTTGGCGTCATAGAGGCTTTCATCTTCAGACAAGATGCCCTTTTCAACAAGAAAAGCCTCCACCTTCTGATGGCCTGCATCGGTAAGATAAACAGCCTTGCTCTTCTCATCCACAGTGAAATCACCTTCCGGCTCTTCCTCTGATTCAACCTGCTCATCCATCTGTTCCTGACGTTTCAGCTTGGGAATCACGGCGTTGAGCCGCAGATAGATGTCTGTCTGATCCTCCCCCTGCCCGGAGATAATCAGGGGGGTACGCGCCTCGTCGATCAGGATGGAATCCACCTCGTCCACGATGGCAAAGGCATGTCCACGCTGAACACGCATATAATCATTGAATACCAGGTTGTCTCTGAGGTAATCGAACCCAAGTTCGTTGTTGGTTGCATAGGTAATATCTGCAGC
>RFGN01000387.1 GCA_003696645.1 Gammaproteobacteria bacterium
ATGGCGGAGAGGGTGGGATTCGAACCCACGGAGGGCTACAAACCCTCAACGGTTTTCAAGACCGCCGCTTTCAACCACTCAGCCACCTCTCCGGATTTCCTGGATCATGACGTACCTTGCAAACATTCCAGATACCATCACGTCAGAACCCGCAAAGAATAGCGAATTCGACCGCATTTTTCCAGCCCCCTGACCGCATCATTCTCCAAAAACATGTCTTTTCTGGGGTTGAAATTATAAAATTACCCCCCATAATCGCCAGTAACCATGAAACTTTCCTCTGTGGAAATGTTCATAGACCATATCCATATTTAGACAGAACAGGAGATAGAACCAAATGAACTACCAGTCAGTCACCACGCAGACCCGAGATCAAACCCGAGCCTCGGCGCTGGTTACCAACAAGGTATTACGCAATACCTATATGCTGCTGTCCATGACGCTGCTGTTCAGTGCTGTAACGGCTGGTCTCTCGATGTACTTCAACCTGCCCTATCCAGGCATGATTATCACCCTGGTCGGGTATTTTGGACTGCTGTTCCTGACACAGGCCCTGCGCAACAGTGTCTGGGGCATCCTGTCCGTCTTTGCACTGACCGGTTTCATGGGGCTGACATTGGGCCCCATTCTGAATAGCGTTGCTCATCTGCCCAATGGCGGCCAGTTGGTCATGACAGCGCTGGGTGGAACAGGCATGATCTTTCTCGGTCTGTCGGCGTATACCCTGACGACCAAGAAGGACTTCAGCTTTCTGGCAGGTTTCCTGGTTGTGGGAGTGCTGGTCGCATTCCTGGGCGGGATCGGTGCCGCGATTTTTCACATTCCTGCCCTGTCACTGGCCGTGTCAGCCATCTTCGTCCTATTGATGTCCGGCATGATCATGTTCGAGACCAGCAATATCATCCACGGCGGTGAAACCAACTACATCATGGCCACGGTATCGCTGTATGTCAGTCTTTACAACCTGTTCCTGAGCCTCCTGCAGCTGTTGATGGCCTTTGCCGGAGATCGGGACTGATCACATAACAGGGATTGTCTTCAAAAGCCCCACGAATGTGGGGCTTTTTTATTCCTTCCATCGCAGACTGTCGTGCAGACGAACCACCTCTCCTATGATTATCAGTGTTGGTGCCCGGACCTGGGCTTCACGGACCCGTTGAGGCAGCGTCGTCATATCCCCGATAATGACCCGTTGCTGTTCAGATGTTCCTTCCTCGATCAAGGCAACCGGACGCTCTTTCGGAACGCCATGGTTGAGCAGCTGCGCCAGTAGTTGATCGAGGTTTTCCAGTCCCATATAGACCACAACGGTCTGGGCGGGCCTAGCCAGAAGCTGCCAGTCCAGTTGCAGGGATTCATTATCCTTGAGGTGTCCGGCTACAAAGGTCACGGACTGGGCATAATCCCGATGTGTCAAGGGAATTCCGGCATAGGCGGCACACCCCGAGGCCGCTGTAATACCAGGCACGACCTGGAACGGGATGCCCGCTTCCATCAAGCCGGCGATCTCCTCTCCACCCCTGCCGAAGACAAATGGATCTCCCCCCTTGAGCCTAAGAACGCGTTTTCCTTCGCTGGCAAGCTCGATGATCATTTGATTGATCTCCTCCTGCCGTACCGCATGATAGGCGCGTTTCTTGCCCACATAGATACGTCGGGCATCACGTCTCACCTGCTCCAGGATCGCATCCGAAACCAGTCGATCATAGAGCACAACATCTGCTCGCTGCATCAGACGTAAAGCCTTGAGCGTCAGCAGTTCCAAGTCACCGGGACCGGCACCCACCAGATACACCTCTCCCTTCCGGTGGTGGTCGATCTCATCCAGCATCTGATTAAATTGCTGTTCTGCCTGTGATATCTGCCCATTCAGGATCATCTCCATCACATTGGTATCGAGTAAATCCTGCCAGAATCGTTGCCGGACGGTTTCATCAGGGAATCTATCCATGACGGTTGGGCGATGAGCGCTCAACCATTCGGCCACACGCCCCAGTTGTGCAGGCAGGAGCCGCTCGATCTCTCTGCGCATCTTCCGAGCCAGGGTGGGAGAACGGCCGCTTGTCGAAATCGCTGCGATCACAGGCCCTCTATCCACGATAGAGGGCAGGATAAAATCGCAATATTCGGGGGCATCGGCAACGTTGGCCCATATTCCTAGCCTTTCCGCCTCCGCAAAAATCTGTTGATTTAGCCTGTGATTGTTCGTGGCAATAAATACCAGTTGCCTGTTTTTCAGATCAGACGAACGATATGTGCGATTGTGCAGGGCAATTCTGCCTTCGTCGGCCCAACGAAGGATATTTTCAGTGCAATCTGGCGCAACCACATCCATTTGTGCAGCAGTACGCAACAGAAGGCGAATCTTTCTCTCGGCCACCTGACCAGCACCTATGACCAGACAGGAACGATCCTGTAGATTCAAAAAGACAGGAAAATACTGCACTGTCAGCGCAAAATTGGGCTATAGTTTGGGACGTTTGACATCATCAAGACCGAATCGACTATGGAAACCTGGGAAAAGATCCTGCTGGCCGCAATGGCGGTACTACTTGTCTTCATATTCCGACCAGGCATCAAGGCCAGCATACAAATGAGCCGTACTGCTCCAAAGGATTGGCCGGGATTCTTGCTACCGATTGCGCTGGTTGTCCTGTTCGTCATCTTTCTACTCAGCACAGTGTAACCCAGTTTTTCTTTCGTCATGCTGCCCCGGAAAACAAAAAACCCGATGAATGTGCATCGGGCTGAAGGGGAAATGTACGGATGGCAAACGTAAATCTATGGTGCTATTAGACGCCGTCAACCTTAAACCCGTCTTAATGAACGGATCTTTTC
>RFGN01000049.1 GCA_003696645.1 Gammaproteobacteria bacterium
ACCGTCCGTGCTACCCCATCGAATGAGCTGGAGCATCGTGATATCACGGGCTTGAAACCAATAGGCATGGGGACATCCGGGATCGGGGAGTCCAGGTCGGCTACCAGGCCTGGACCGACACGTTGGGGCAGGTATTGTCCGTCATCCGTAAATGCGACAACGGGGACCTGAAACGGAACACGCTTGACCGGGTTTGATTTGCACCCCACAAGCAGAGGCAGTGACCCCATTAAGCATGTCGCCAACACCATGTGTACATTTTTATTCATCGGCTTTTCAACCTCGGTTGAGCTTCAGTGTATGGCCCACCCAGCCCCCGAGCAAACCCGGATACCCGGCTCGGAGCGAGTAAGTAGGGGGGCTGGTCGGGGTCTTGTGGGCGTCCTAAGCCTCGTGATGGCCGTGTGTTTTGGAAGATTATAAGTGTTATGATGGTGTCTGCATGGCCACGCAATCTGGTCAGGCTGGTCCGGATGCTGGACATGGCTCTTCCATGAGCCGGTTGATGACATTGCTGCGCCCGTACCGGGTCATGTTGATCTTGGCGGTTCTATTGCTCATGGGGCTGACCGCGGTCAACATCGCCATCCCGCAGATGATCTCAATCGTCTTCGACGAAGTGTTTCAGACCGGGGACTGGCTTCTCTTATTTACGGTGCTAGGGACCATGCTCGGGCTTTATGTCCTGCGCAACCTGTTGTATTTCGGGGGGAAGTCCATCTCGGTTTCGGTTGGTGAGGATGTCTGCTTCGATCTTCGCAAACGACTGTTCGAGCGGCTTCAGCACATGAGCCTGCAGTACTACCACGAAAACAAGCCCGGCGAACTATCCAGCCGGGTGATGAATGACAGCTATGTCATTCAACAGTTCATTCAGAACGAGTTGCCGACGCTTATTCAATCCGTCCTGTTATTCAGCGGGATTATGGTCACCATCTACGTGATGAACTGGCAGTTGGCGTTGGCATCCACGATTGTCCTGCCTCTGCATATGCTGGCGTTCATCTACCTGCGCCGACCTATCAAGAAGGCCAGCAGCGCCGCCCAACGTTATCTGGCTGATGCGACGGGCAACCTGATCGAGAAGTTTCTTGGGGTGGAAGTGGTCAAAGGATTTACTGGTGAGGTTCGGGAAAATCAGGCGTTTGAATACGCGATCGATCTCTCTCGCCGAAGTGAACTGAGAGGGCAGCGCTTCCACGTTCTTCAGAAAGTATTGGCGGATCTCCTGGTGGGGCTGGGGATGATGTTGTTGATCGGGTTCGGGGCGTACCAGGTGATGGGACGGCCTGCGGATAAAGCCTTGGCCCCGGGCGATTTCATCGCTTTTTTCTGGTACATCGGGATGCTGTATCCAACGGTGATCGAGATGATGAGCGGTTCGGCGAAGCTTACGCGAACCGGTGCGAGCGTGGACCGGGTTTACGAGGTGTTGGATCTGATACCCGAGGAAGAGGACGACCCGGGCGACGGTGTCCTGCCTATCCGTGGCGAGATCCGCTTTGAAGGGGTGACATTTGCTTATCAGGATGGCAAGCCGGTCTTGCAAGACATTACTTTTGAAGTTCAGCCCGGACAGGTATGTGCCATTGTCGGGCCTTCCGGTTCAGGAAAAACCACATTGGTCAGTCTCGTGCCAAGGCTTAATGAGCCTACACAGGGTTCGGTTCTGATTGATGGTATGGATAACAGGCAGATGCCGTTGCGTCGTCTTCGCCGGGCGGTCGGCGTGGCGTTCCAGGAGGCGTTTTTGTTCAGCAGTTCGATCCTGGAGAACCTTCGTTACGCCCACCCTGAAGCGAGCCGGGAGGAGGTCGAGGCAGCCATGAAACGGATCGGGTTGCATGACTTCGTGGCCAATCTTCCCAGAGGGTACGACACCGTGGTGGGGGATGAGGGATTGAGCTTGTCGCGGGGGCAGAAACAGATGCTGACGCTGGCCAGGGCGATTCTCAAAAATCCCAAGGTGTTGATCTTGGACGAGGCGACCGCTTCGATCGACGTGGCGAAAGAAGCTACCATAATCCCTGTCGTTCTCGACTTTATGAAAGGCAAGACGACTTTGCTGATCACTCACCGTCCGGAACTGCTCAGGCATGTTGACAAGGTGGTTCACTTGGAAGGGGGTCGTGTCGTGTATGACGGTCCGACTGCAGGATTTGATGTCGTGAGGTTTGCCGCAGGACAAGTCAAGGATTTGGAGTCTCACCCATCAACAGGGACTGAACCTGCTCCCAAGGGGTCTGTACCGAACACCGGCGCAATATTGGGAATCTGTACCGCCATCGTGCTTGGCCTGTTGTGTTCAACTTCCGGCCGAGTGTGGGCGGCGGAAGGAGATGCCAAGCAGCCATCAGTCGCACAGACTCAGGTTCAGCAGGCGCCCGAGGAGTCTTCTAAAGCCCAGCCCACACAGACTGAGTCGACGCAAAAAGTAGACGGGCAGCCGAACGGCCGACTGCTTCCCATCCCGGGCATGTCTCGTGGGGAGTTGAGTGAGTTGGTTCAGGTGGTCGCGACCCGATTAAGTGCCGAGCTGGGCTATCGTACTGCCAGTATCGACCAAGCCAACCGGGTGCTGGGTTCAGCGCCCGAAGGAATGCATCCGCTGATAAATCTGATTCGCACTATTGACGACACGAATCGCTACATTCAACTGGGCGGCAAGAGTTTTGTCAGCCAGCCTGGACAGGTTTGGCTGGTGGGAGGGCAGGTTGCCGGTCAAGGTGTGAGTGCAAATCCTGACCTGAAGCTGGTCGAAGCCATGATCGATCAGGCCATCAAGGCTAATGTGGATCGGGCGAAAGCAGTTACTCCGGCTGACCTCAAGACCGCGCGCATCGAGCTGAGTTACATCGAGGCGGATCGTTGC
>RFGN01000388.1 GCA_003696645.1 Gammaproteobacteria bacterium
CAGTAGAACCGGACCACCGCCAAAGTCTTCGATGTTGCCCCTGACCGTTGTTCCGGCCGGGATGACATCACCGGCGTAGTTGACCAGATCCTGGGTGAGGGTAACCCTGTTGGCCGTTTCTTTTGTGGTTCCGAAACGGCGCAATACCCAAAGCGTTCTTGGTGAGAATTCACCACCATGGCTGTGCTCAAAAATGATGTTCAGCGCAAGGTTTTTCCAGTGGGCGTTCAGACCTGCACCAGCACGCCAGTCCGGATTGGGATCTCCTAAAACCACCGGGCTGCTGGTAATTTGCGGAAAGCCGTTGTCGTCGAGGATGAAATTGCCATTGTCATCAACCTGTGAACCGGTTCCGTAAAGCACACCCAGGGCATGACCTACAATTGCCCGAGAGCTTACAGAAGCTCCTGGCGTAAGGTTGATCGTTTCGGTGCCTTCCAGGTCGAGTACCTCGTTTTTGTTGGTACTCCAGTTGGCGAAGAGTCCTACACCATAATCGCGTTCGTGAAGAATATTGTAGGTGGCCTCCACCTCAAATCCTTTGTTCTCCATTTCTGCGGCATTGGCATACTGGGTGTCAAAACCGGAGGAAGGTGTCTGATCCACGCTGATGAGGATACCGTCGATGTTGTTCTGGTAGTAAGTCATGCTAACTGACAGGGCATCGCGGAAGAAACGCAGGTCGGTACCGATTTCCCACTCGGTTTTCACCTCTGGTTCCAGGTCCGGGTTGCCTTTGTCGTCATCCAACCGGAATCCACCACCGAAGAGGGCAATGTCAAGCGGGTCTGAGTAAGTGCTGTATGAGAAGCCTGATTCTGCCAGG
The DNA here is from genome assembly GCA_003696645.1 of Gammaproteobacteria bacterium. Lineage (GTDB taxonomy): Bacteria > Pseudomonadota > Gammaproteobacteria > J025 > J025 > J025. Next base: position 827 of record RFGN01000388.1, read on the forward strand.
GTCTGGAACCTGTGCGGGATGGGTTGCACACCCACCTTGCCCCAACTGGCTCTCAGTTTACCGAAGGAGAGCAAGTCCGACTTGAGGGCAGTTTTGGTGAATTGCCATGCGGCATCCACAGAGGGGTAAAAGAAGGTACCTTTTACAGAAGAGGCAGCTTCCAGGGCCCCGGAGGTGCTCACAAAGAGCTGGTCGTCGATGTCAAAGCTGAGGATTCCATACCCACGGTTTGAACGGATGTTGCGTTTGCTGTTGGAGATGGTGGAAGCCTCGGCCGCAGTGTTCAGGTTGGTGGTTTCCTTTTTGGAATTGACCAGGAACCCGGTAATGGTAGAAGTGTTGATGGTGCGGCGCTGGTCGTTGACGTTCCAGCCGACG
>RFGN01000389.1 GCA_003696645.1 Gammaproteobacteria bacterium
ATGGCGCTTTTGGCGGTTGGCTCGTTGCTCATGGCTCGTGGCTCGTGGCTCGTGGGGGTGTGGGGTTGGGGTTTTGGAGGTACGCATCTGTTCACTCTGGTCGTACACTGTTCACCCTGTGGTTAAACCCTCCCAAACTCAAACCTCCTCCCCAAACAGCCAACGGCCAAAAAGCGAGCGAGTCCGAAAGGACGAGGGCGCTCTTGGGCCGTTCGCTCGTCCGTACGGACAAGCTCACTTTTGGCTAGCTCGCCCTCTGGGAGGGCTCGCTGTTGGTTGTCGCCTAATTTGGGGGGTGGATTGTACCCCTCAGCGAACAACCACCACCTTGTGCACTTCGGACCAGCCATCCCCGTGGGCACGGAGGAGATAAGTTCCGGGAGGCAGGTTGAGTTCGAGCGTCTGGACTTCTGACCTTTCGTTCCAGTGCTGAAGGAGTCGGCCCTCGAGGGAGAACACCTCCAGGTTTTGCAGCGCACCCCGGAGGGATACCACCTGCAACCGACCCGAAGTGGGATTGGGGAATAGCGTGAGGGCATTTCCAGGGTCGAATCCTCCCAGTTGGGAGAGTGTCCTAACCGTTTCGTTTTGAAGGGAGTGGTTGAAGTCTTTCGAGACCGTCACAATTACGGTGAACAGCGCTTCCTTCAGGGGATCCGAAGGGTGCTCCAGAGGCACACATATCGTGTCCGTTCCTTCGGCCAGTCCCGTGTAAAAGACACCGGAATTGAAGGGTGTGAAATCCACCGCCAGATGGGAGTCGTCCACTTCCGGGCATACATCCATGGGCTGCGCTTCCCAGGGCGGAAAACGAAGGCTTTGGAGCCCCAACCCAAACAGGGGGATGGTGTCGAATACGGTAAACGGCCGCACCCAGACCGTCGTCGCCCCGGAATACAGGCATCCCTCTGCGGTGGTAACCTGAACCGTATAGTGGGTACTGATCGGGGGGGTGGCTTGGGGATAGAGGCAGTCGGTGCAGCTGAGGCCCCTCGAAGGGGTCCAGAGAAAGGCTTGACCCTGGGGCTCCAACACCTGGAGGGAAACGGCATTTCCCGGCGCCACCGTCGTGTCCGAGGATGTTTTCACTTCCCGGGGGAAGCAGATGACGGGAAGGATAAGGGAGTCCCTGTCAATTAGGGAGCAATTGGAATCGGAGACCATCCACAGAGAGTAAATCGTCGTATCGAGGGGGCTAACGCTCACACTCAGCAGGGTATCGTCGAAGGTGAGGGTTTGGAAGGGGGCGTAGTTGGCGAGGATTTCCACCGTGAAGGGGGGCGTTCCCTGGGCATGGATGATCAGCGTAGTGGTGTCGCCGAAATGCAAGGGGGAGTTGGCTACGGTCACCTCGAAAACCGGGGAGGGTATCTCTGTCACTGTAAGATTGAGGAGGCTGTCGCAGCCTTCTGAAGTGCTGAGCACCAGGTCGTAGGTGCCCGGCTGGCAGATCAGGTTGCCCTGGATATCCAAACAGGTGCCCGTGCAAAGGAGTGCCTCCGCAGTGTCCGCCGAGGGCGGATTCACATTTACTTCAAAGCAAAAAGCATTGGGGTTGACTCCACACCCGTTTCCGGCTTGAATACAAACTTCTGCCTGACCGGATTCCGTCCATTTGATCTGAATGGGGTTGCTGGAAGAGTCAACGAACATGATTCCGATCGGTGGGGTGATGCTCCAATCGTAAAATCCGGCTCCGGGCACGGGTGGCAGCGAATAGGAAGCAGTCAAGCCTTGGCAAACTTCCGTCGGCCCGGAGATGGGGCCCATGGGGTCCGACGGAATCTCATCCAGCATTTGTCCTTCAATGCGGGCAATGGTGTAATCACATATGTCGCCGGCGCAGCCATCAACCAACAAGTAATAGGATCGGCCGATGAGAAGATCCTCGGTGGCCAAAACGATTACTCCGGTGTCGCAGGGGCAATGAGTCACTACGGGGTTGCAATCCTCATCGAAGATGGCTGCTTGCATGCCTGTACCCTCCACACAGTTCGAACTGGTGATAAGGAACTCCATGTGGCTCGATCCAGCGATGAATCCAAAAAACTGGGTGTTGTCCAAAACGTTCGCAGGACAACCCGGAAATGTCATGCTGCCCCCCATCTGCTCCGGCAATCTCCCCGATTGTTCACTCCACACTTCACACGTGGGAACATCATGACATTCATTAGTTACCTGTACCGAAATGCAAGACCTATTTGGAGCGGCTCCGCAGTGATTGGTCGCCTCAACACAAACCTGCGCCTCTCCAGTAAAGGTCCACGCAATGGCAACCGCGGGGGAATTGGAAGCTCCCAGGATGTGCCCGATCGGAGGCGTGATGGTCCAGCTGTATCGGTCTGCAGTTGGAATCATTGGAACACTGTAAACGGAATGTGTACCAACGCCGACCTCTACCGGGCCGGAAATCTGCCCGACCGAATCCACGGGGGGACCTTCAAAAGCCTGGCCTTCCGTCAGGGTGATGGTGTAATCGCACACGTCTCCCAAACAGCCATCGATGACCAGGTAATAGACACCCCCAACCTGAAAGGAATCGCTCTTCAGCAGGAAGGGCTCGGTCGTGCAAGCACACTGACTGGCCAAAACCACCTCGGTGCAGCCCTCAAAAATGACTCCCTGGATGCCAAATTGCCCGTTCTGCCCCTGGCAATTGGAGGGGGTGATTTCGAAAGTCATGGTCGGGCTTCCGGCAACAAAGGCCACCCACTGGGGATTGTTCAGAACGGTCTCTCCATTACACCCCGGGAAATGTAATGCCGTATCAACCACTTCAAGCGTGCCGCAATAACTCGTGGTATTCAACCCGCCACACAGCAGAGGTGCCTGCTCACATTCCCGGGAGGGTGGAGGAAAGTTCGGAGGTGGGCACTGGGAAAACAAACAATAATTCCAGAGGAGGTAACCGAGTAGAAGGAAGGTCTTTTGCATCATCGGGGGGGGTTAGGTGAACGCAATGAAATTCTCGGTTGACGAGCAGCCAAGAAAAGCCAAATATCAATTGTCAAATCTGAATACTCTCAATCTATTTTTCCAAAAAATATTCAAAAATTGGCAGTGCATTAAATGTAAGGCTG
>RFGN01000390.1 GCA_003696645.1 Gammaproteobacteria bacterium
CCAATCACACCATAGGTGCCCATAGTAGCGGCTTGGTTGGCTATATCGGCGGTAGCGGCTGCTCGCTTACCCACTGCCTTTGATGTTTTCTTTGCTACCCTACTCCCTAGTTTCGCTGCCTTATATGCGGAACCGAATAGTCTTGCTGGTAAAATCGAGTACATGGCCAGTTCACCCAGCACTTTGCCCGGATGATTGACTACAGTTTCCCACAGCCCTTGTGTATCAGGATGCAGACCTAGGGTATCCTCAACCTTGTTCTTGTCCGCACCTGCGGCAGTGGCAATGCCTCCTGCAACTTCTCTAGGCAGTTCAGTAGCGCCAGAGAAGAAGTCCCCAAAGAATCCCATGTTATTGCCCTATGATAGACTTTAAGCCTTCCGCGATATTGGAAAGGTTGCGGATAAGGAAACTATCTGTCGGAGTTGTAGCGGTTTCCATAGCGCGAGCATTGTAGGCATCAAGAACCTGCTGCCGTACATTAGTATCCTTCTGCATCTTGGCCCACAACTTGAGGGCATCGGAATAAGACATGGTTTCCGTAAGATAGCTGATAATAGCATCCCGTCCTGCCTTGGAGTTATACCTAACGGGCAAGGAATCCTTACCAAGTTTCTTGTTGGACAGGCCATATGTCTTGGTTAGGAGAACCTGATCTTTGCCCGGAGCAACTACGTTGCGCTCGGAAGTCCCAACAATGCTCGGCCCATACTGCTTCTGATACTTCTTTGAGAGAGTCTGATTTACAAGATCATCCAATTTAACAACATCATCTAATTGATGTTGCTGCAATAGATTGTTTAGTCTGGTAATAAGGTCAGGCGCGTCTTGGGCAAGTCGCTCCATAGGGATGCCCATAGAAGACGCTATCCTCTGTGCTGATGCCTGAATTGCTTTGTTCATCCTCTCTGAGGTGTCGGGATTGTGCATGGCATCCAGCCATTGCTGAATTGTTTTTTCGCTACTGGCCAGCGCCAGATTGTCGGGATTGAGTTCAGGATGCATCTGTTCAACACCAGCCATGATCTGATCCATGGTGCGGATACGGTGCTGCGCGCTCTTAGGAGGGATACCCTTGTACTCAACAAGCTTACCGCGTGCGTTAGTGACGTAGTATTTGTCGCCATCCTTGACAATGTAATGGTTCTTGCGGATAGCCTCGTTCATTGTCTGGATGGACTGTAG
>RFGN01000050.1 GCA_003696645.1 Gammaproteobacteria bacterium
TGAGGATTTGAGGATTTGAGGAACTGAGGATTTGAGGGGGGGGAGATAACTTTTTTATTCGTCCTCAAGGTTGGCGTTGGAACTTTTGCAATAATTTTCAAGCTGCGGATGGATTCAAATCAAATTCAGAAGCTGTACAGCGAGGGCATTTTCCCGAGGGGAAGGGAAAATGCCCTTTTGATTGAAACGCATGCCAACTGGATCATCCTGGCGGGGGAATATGCCTATAAAATAAAGCGCCCGGTTAAATTCTCTTTTCTCGATTATTCCACGCCTTCGCTGCGCAAACACTATTGCGAAGAAGAAGTGCGGCTGAACCGCCGCCTGACCGATATTTACCTGGGGGTGGAACAGGTGGTAGATACAGGTGAGGCGCTGGGTATTGAACTGGAGGGAAAGGCAATCGACCACGCTGTTGTCATGCGTCGCCTGGACCCCGGACGACAGATGCACACCCTTCTCCAAAAAGGGCTGGTGACAGAAAAGGACGTGCAAAAGCTGGCGGACAAGCTGGCCAATTTTCACAAATATGCCCGGGTGCCCGAAAAAGGGCCCTCCGCAGAAAGTCTGCTCGAAGATTTTGCCGACCTCAGCTCGGTCAGTGAGGTCCTCGCTTCGCAATTCGGCAGCAATATTTCCGAAAATATAAGGCAGTGGATTGACCAGGCGGGAAGAGTGCTGGATTCACTATCCAGCAGAATTTCAGAACGGCACAATGCCGGCTTTGTCATCGATGGTCATGGCGATCTGCACTCGGCCAACATCTTCCTGCTCGAAGAACCCGTCATTTTCGACTGTGTGGAATTCAACGAGCATTTTCGCATCAACGACGTGCTCTCTGAAATGGCCTTCCTGGCCATGGACATGGAGCGCTACGGCTACAAGTCGCTCTCGAAATTCATGATGCGGGAATACCAGAAAATATATCCAATTATCTTGAATGAACAGGATGAATTGCTGTTTCTTTATTTTCTTCTTTACCGGGCCAATGTCCGGCTGAAAATCGGAGGATTGAAAGCCATGGACACGCTGGAAAAACAAAGGGAGTTGCCCGATTACGACAGAAAACAACTAGAACTGTTCATCAGCCTGTGCAGGCGCTATTCTTCTCTTATTGAGCGCTGCTCTTAGATCACACTTCCTTTCCATGCGGAGTCAAATCCACCGGCAGGTAGTCACGCAGCATGTCCACTTCTGCCATAGGCGCTCCTAATTTTTGCAACATATTGGCATAGCGATTGACATCACGGGCAGCCATAATGGACCTGACCAAAATGATGATAAAA
>RFGN01000391.1 GCA_003696645.1 Gammaproteobacteria bacterium
ATCAAAACCGCGTCACAGATGATCTATTTCGCGGATTCTGCGGACATCTCTCCGAAATGGCAGCGTGGTTCAGGTTTTATTTTTGATTACCCTCACAACAGTCCGAACGCAACCTACGGCCGAGTCCATCCGCGTCACAAGCTCAGCGCCAACATCACCTTCGCTGATGGGCACGCGGAAGGCATGCGACTGAAAGCCGGTGATAAGGATCCATACGCTGACCGTTACATCATGTACGGGCGAGATCTGAACGGGTTTGACGATAACGAGCTGAGTGATGCTCGCGCCCATCACAACAACCGTTGGACCATCGACGGCAAACGCCGACCGGGCGTCCTCGGTGGAGGGTGAGAATTAAGATGTTAAGCAAGAAATGTGCTTGATTCCGCTTTGGCGTTGTTATAATCCACGCTTGCAAAGTCTTTGGAGGGGACGACAACTGTGTATGTTGGCGTCCTCAAACACTGAAACCGGGCGCTGCTCCCACGGCGCCCGGGTTTTCTCTTGGAAAATATCGCCTTGGATAGCCGAACCGGACAGAGCTGTAGGCATCCAAGCCGCCTGTTTTCCCCAGATTGACATCGTTGGATTCCTTTTGCGCAACCTATTCACCTGCCATCGCGTTCCCATGGTGTGGTTGTTTCAGGAAAATGTAATCATAATTGGGTTAAGTGCCAATAATTCTGAAATATACCCTTGACATTAAACCCAGATCGGGGCATATTAGAAGTTGGAGAAAGGTCTGATTCATATCAGGGAGGGGATGAGAGGATTGATTGACTTCGGGTATTTCCCCGAGCGAGGAGTGGAGCTAGCAATATTCCAATCTGGATGGATGTTCGAATATCCGTTGAAGTGTCAACGGGGATTTTCGTATTTCAATTCGTGTTTTATGGTTTTTATACAGGAGGAAGAAAGATGAGAAAGTTTGGTTTCAGTCTGGCGGCGCTCACTGCTGCGGCCGTGGCGACGCCCAGTATGGCGGCGGTTCTGATTTCGGATAACTTTGAAGTGGATACGTCGGCCAACTACACGATCCGAGATGATGGCAACGCTCCTTCGGGTGACGGTACGCCGGATAGTGCTGCCACCTTCGCGTTTGACTACATCGGGGCGGGGATTCCTTTGGCTCCCAACTCGACCGCCGGCGATATCGGCGGGTTGAAGATGGTCGTGAATGAGACGGCCAATGATGCCGGTGCGGCAGATCACATCACCGCATTCCACAATACCGCGCTGAGCGGTACTTACACCCTTCAGGTGGATATCTACATGGGGGTGGACCTGAATGCCAGCGGGACGACCGAGTTTTCTCATGTCGGTATCGGAAGTGATGGCACCGACTTCAATTCGATCTTCACCCCGATCGCAGGCGACGGCCACTTCTTGTCCATGACCGGTGACGGTGGCAGCGCTTCAGACTATCGCCACTTCACGCCCAGCCAGACTTCCGTGCCGTCCGGCGACTCCAGCTACCTGAACAGCACGAACACCACCAACGCGACCGGTGACGTGTATCAGGCGTTGTTCCCGAACACCGCTAAGCCTGGTTCGCCGACCAATATCTGGACGACCTTGACGATCGAGGTCAACCC
>RFGN01000392.1 GCA_003696645.1 Gammaproteobacteria bacterium
GCCCCATAGAGAGTCTCATTTTTGTCCCCGGCGATGATCTCGGTTATGGGGGTTTCTCCATTTTCGAATGAGAATTTGACTTGTTGGTTATATTCTCGAATGGGAATTCGGGTCGTCATATATCCACGCAGCGTGGCGCAGATATTATCACGGTTTTCTCGTCCATATAGCGCGTGCAGCAACTCCTCCAGTGACCACTGTGGTATTTCAGCAACAATTTCCAGAATCAGACTTGGGCTCTTGATCTTTGTTACCCAATGGGTAACTCGATATTCTGATGGATTGGTCAACGCCGAGATCATGTCATCCAGCGACAGATCATCGAGCCAAATCTGGGCTTTCCAGCCGACCTCTTGGATATTCAGCTTCGATGCGGTATAGTATATGATAGACGCATCCCCATTTGGAAGTTGAATGCGTGTCCCATTGAGTAGGTAATCAGCAGTGATCGCCCGATGCCCGTTTTCCAGTGTTTGTAGTAGCCGGGGATCTGAAAGGAATTCTTGCATGGGCTTGACATATGGGAGCGCCGTGGCTACGTCAAGGATGACCAGTCACGCAATGGAGGGTATCAATGAATGATAATCAGCTTGCAATCGTCCTCGAATTTGGTGATTTCTCGGCAGTAGTCACTAGGCTTGACATCTTGGAAGAAGATGGCAAGTTCTTCCTTGATTTCGACTACGAAATTGACGAAGAACACCTTGAGAAGCATGGACGTGCCGTTGTAGAGGACATGCTCGGGGAAAGTCTCACCAAGATGGTGACTGAGTATCTTGACAAAGCACTGTCTGAAGAGGGAGCACCTAAAGAAGAACAGGAATAGTTGCTCGGAGCATTTCCTGCGTCTTTTCCATGGAGACATCGGGATCGAATGCTCCTGCCTCGTTTATCATCTCTATGAGAAGAGGAATTTGCTTCAAAGGGATGTTTGAGTGAAGAACGGATAGAGAATCCCTTATATCCTCAAACACCAGTTGGCGGTCCTTGACAAAAAACTGCCACTCAGATGACGTGATTAGCGATGGAGCATTCCCGATATCGAGATAGACAATCAGGTGTTGCACCAATCCGCGCTCGTCAGGGTCGCAGATGAATATGAATGACTTGTTTCCTAGCTCTATTCGCATATTTACCTCCTTGGAGGGATATGGTCAATGACAATGCCGGATTCAATTCGATTTGCGGTTGTGAAAAACCCTAACAGGTTTGTGGCAGCCACATACGAAGTCCCAACAAGAGAAGAACTGGCATTCAATGTGCTGATTTCCATGCTGCAAGACCCTCCAAGGTATTTATTCGATCTCTATGACCGGGATACCATCAATTCCTGTATGTATTCCTTGGCTAGGCGGCTGTCCAGCTTGTTCCATAGTTCTGCACTGGAGTCAGATCTATGGGTGGTCAAGGAGTATTATGAAGGTTTCTGCGGCTCTCAGAAAGTAGGTCGTATTGCCAGAGAGCTCTTCAGAAGCGCTATCGCACTGGGAACGATGCGATCAAATGACCTGTTCTCCAGACATTTGCAGGTGTCGAGGCACTTCAAATGGGCCTACCAACCCGTGCTGACTAATGCGGTAGTCATGTATAATCCGTCTGTGACACGTAGATATGGAGCAGGTGTTTTTTATAGGTCATCTGGATTTGTTCCAAACGCCTTCGTTACGGTAACTCCGGTTGTCCCGATGACGTATGAGGTGTATGCTTACTACCTTCAGGATGCCTACAAAGAGTCGCGCATACTCCCATATCTTCTGAAGTCCAGTCTGTTCTCTTCATTACATGATCCGGCATCTCTATGGATCTCGAATAGCACTGATCGCGGATCAGGGATACAAGGGGATGCTATCATTACTGAATTTGACAGGATCTATGTCCAAAAATTTTTCACGTCAGATTGCAATCCATCCACCAAGTGGCACGGGTGGATCATGATGCCTACATCACATCTTGAGGATATTGCTCTTTAGGCGTCAGGATTGTAATGGAGGTGGTTCGTCGGGTCCAGCGAGGTAAACACGAATTTGCGTCCGTTGTATGAAGACGAGCCTCCAGCCATCTTCATGTCTTCGGGATCAACCGAGAGGGTGTTGAACGTGAAATCAAGATACGGCGATCCATCACACTTGATCATGCTGATTTCAAACCCGTCTGACACGATGATCGCATCTTGCTCATATTGTTCACACCAAGCACGAGCGATTAGTTCCACAGGTTCAGTCCCGTAAACGAGGATAGACTTCTCCTTGGACCCTTCGAACTCCCCTTCCAATTCGAGAACTCGGGAGCCGAACTTGCTCTTGGCATCTGCCAGTAGCTCTTCATGTCGTTCTTGGTTTTCGTCGTCGGAAAGCTCACTGCGATACGCAGAGACCACCGCGAAAGGAGTAAACGATGCGATGATCTGCGTGATCTTTTCCAGACCGGAAAATGGATTGCCATTATTCTCATCCGAATCAGTGTCTCCCCCGACATACTCGCGGAGCTCACCGACAGTCGAGAATCTGTCGATGGTATATTGATCGTCTCCAACAC
>RFGN01000393.1 GCA_003696645.1 Gammaproteobacteria bacterium
AATTAACGCAGCGCGAGATTTGACCGGAGTTAAATTTTGGCAGCGCAATTATTACGAACACATTATTCGAAGTGAAGAATCTCTTGCCCAATTACGCACATATATTGAGCAGAATCCTCAAAAATGGCAGCATGACCAGCTTCATCCCCAAAATCCATCTAAATGGTGACATTTTCTATTAACGATTGATGCACAACGAGTGGAGCTGAAAATGACCGTCCAAATTCTGCGCAAGAAATTCACGGTAGGGCAGTATCACCAGATGATCGAGTCCGGCATTCTGACCGATCGCGATCGCGTTGAGCTACTTCAGGGAGAAATTATCGAGATGTCGCCCATTGGCATGCAACATGCCGCCTGTGTGGATCGCCTGAATGAATTGCTGGTGCGGGAATTAGTGAGCAGGGCGATCGTGCGAGTGCAAAATCCGATTCAGTTGAGCACTCGGTCTGAGCCCCAACCGGATTTTGCCATTCTTCAGCGGCGGCCTGACTTTTATGCCAACGGCCATCCTCAACCCAGCGATGTCTTTGCGCTGATTGAAGTGTCTGACACCACCGTTGAATTTGACCGCACGGTAAAAGTCCCCATCTATGCCAAAGACAACATCGCTGAAGTGTGGATTGTGGACCTCAATGCTGAAGCGGTGCAGATATATCGAGAGCCCAGTGAAGCAGGCTACCAGCAGTTACAGACCTGCCGCCGAGGACAGGCGATCGCATTTCAGGCATTTACCGACATTCAATTCACGGTTGATCAACTGCTGGGGTAGCAACCGCAGTTAACCGTTGCAAAACAGTTTTTGACCTACAGGAGATCCGTCATGGAGCGTCCTAATCAGTCAGGCAATCCAGAACAATTGTCATTGCTAGATACCCAAAACGAAGATTCCGAATTTGAAAAGCTTGATGACTCTTGGCTCGAAGGCGACCTTGGGCTCGACGAAGAAAGCGACAGAACGGTAGAACCCGTAGCCCGCGAACTCCTCACCCTAAAGCTTTTGCGGGAAGCCATTCAGGCCCAAAATCCTGGCGATGCTGTCATGCAGGATTTTGCGGAAATAGTCTTGCCCAATCTGCTGAAGTACACCATCGGCGTTACTGCCAAGGGGGGCAAGTTTTTTGCCGAGTACCTGGATCGAGTGGTCAATCCTCAGCGCATTGCCGCAGGCAAAGAGCCAATTCGTCGTGACAATGCGGCTGACCAATCGCTCAATACTCACTTGCTAAATGGCTTGTTCCCGGCCAACTTAATCGAGCGGCGGCTGCAAACGCTGGACACCACGGTAAGAAGACAGGTTAAAGAACGGGAGCGTCGCCTGCTGGTATCGGGCTTTATCCTGCATGACTTCGAGAAATTCGACTATGACCTGATTCCCGACATGCCGGAGTCCTTCAGGGCTATCCGACGCGATCCAGAAGGGGATATCCGGAAGCGATCGATTGAGGAACATCGGGAAATCATTACCGTGTTGGTAAAGACGCTAGAGCTGGATCGCTTCATTTGCCCAGAGACTCCAGAAGATTGGAAACAGTACCTCGATGACCTGCTGTTTTTGGCTTACAACGCCCAGCGACGCAACGACACTAACTTGAATTTGTCAGAAGATGGGCTGAACCCAGTGCTGCGCGATCGCACCCTCCGCCAACTTGCCGACCTTACCTGCTTAGCTGATCGCCTCGCTTCCATCATCAAACATCCTCAAGATGCTGAAAGTTCTGGGCTGGATGAAATCATCCATAGCCTGAGCAATGAACAACTTCGATTCACCTATCACGCCATCGCCGAAAACCGGGGAGTACTGACCAATGTGGTCAACAACGCCCTGATGGATGCCTATGAAAGCTTGAATAGTGACCCCGAAAATCCACACTACACAACCCTGCTCTACTTACCCACCGGAGCCATTTACTTATCCCGTCGAGATGCGCCTCAAATTTCGCTAGAGGACTTACCTGATCGAGTTGTAGACGGCATTAAAGCCTTATGTGCTGGACAGTTGAGCCTCCGTCAAACGGGATTTGGGCGCGATGGTAAGGGTATGAAATATGCCGACTATTACAACCTATTTTTTGACGACCCAGGCTTGATGCAGGTGGCTCTCGATGCCACGCTGCGGATTTTGAACCCTAATAAAGGCTCAGTAGCCACCAAGCGCAGCGAAAACCTAATTGCCTTTCAGCAGCGAGGCGTTCTCTCAGCCGATTACGATTTCTCATTCAGCGATGACATCCGCATCGATCAACTGGCTGAGTTCGGCGATCTGATCAACCGCAAAATCTGGGGAGAGCGCGTTAATCAGCTTGAGACAGTTATCAAGGAACGGGTTAAAGCTCGCAAAAAACAGAAAGACCTGCCGGAACTTCCAGCTATCAAAACAGAAGTTTTACCCGAACACATCATCCACAAAGTAGCCGAGTTCTGGAAACTCTCTGAATATTCGCCCCAGATTCGAGAAATTCAGCGCATCAACGAAAAGCTGAAGGAATTGAAACTTAAAGGTAATACGGGCGGAGTGCCCTACGAATGGTACTTTTTGGCTGCAAAGTTTTTGGAAAAGAATCCCGGCATTGAAGATCTGCGTGAAACCTGTAGCAACGTTATTGCCTATGTCACACAGCTCACGCAACCCGTGATCGCTCAGTACGCCATCGCCGATGGTTGGGATGACGTGCGGGAATGGGTCGGCAAAGTGGTGATGCTGCCGGGGCAAGCTCAGGAATCTTCAACGGCAGAACAAGTCGACGTTTTCTTGAAAGAACTGGCCTACTACAACGCGGCTAAAAAGCCAGGGCGAGGGCGGCAGATGATTTGCTCCATCTCCCATTCGCCCTACTCGGTCAACGAACAGATGGAGTCGGCGGTACTGTTTACGCCCCAGGTCTATACCAACAAGCAACACCTGGGAGGCTCTAACGCCAAACGCAACATCTCCAGCATTGCGGGCATTGAGATGATGCTGCGGCAAATTTTGATGAATCAAACCCAGGCCGTGGGCAAGCGCTTTGAAGATGGTAAATACCGCTATCTCTACTTCTACCCGACCTACTACTTCACCCCAGAAACCAACTCATTTTTGCATCGGGCCTACAGCAACATTGCCCAAACCCGCTTTGATACCAGCATTCGTAATCACTTCATCAGTAAGCAGCTAGAGGCCGACTTTAGCCGTGAAAAGTACCAGACCGTGGATGCTTTCTTGATGGATGAAGACCTGGCCCAGCGCAAGCAATTGCCCGATGATGACCCGAATTTCAAACGCGATCGCACCTTCAAACTTTCCTACCCCGAAGACAAACCGCTGACCTTCTATTTCATGGCTCTGCCCCCAGGGCGCGACAGCACCGATACCGAATCCTGGATCATGCCAAGCTGGTTGGCCTTCGCTTTCCCAATGATTCTGGATGTCAAAACCGTTGTCTCTGAGTCACCGATTCCGCCCTTTACCGATGGGGCTGAATTTGAGGAAAGCGTCTTCCTCGACAGTGCTCCCCATGCCTTCCGAACATTGGTTGGCCGAGACCGATTTCGGCTCGACTTCATCCTGGAAGGCTGGACGGATGAGAGCGGCATCCAACGTCCGGCCCCCCTGAATACGCTGACCGCTGCTTACGCCATCCACATGGATGTCAATGCCAAGCAGGGCAAAGGCGGCTACGACGCCAACTGGGGACGATTCACGGAACTGGCCAAAGATATCGAGACCAGCCCGCTGTATGTCTTTTCCTATCTCGCTAAGTGGAGCCGAGGGCAGAAAGCCGATGCCCCCAGCCCCCAGAAAATCAGGCTCTACGCGCACCACTTCTACCCCTGTTTTGACCCCTATGCCACCTACAACTTTGACCAGGAGGACTGGATTTTGACCCCTGACTCATCACTTAACCACCCCAAACGACTCACCGACCTCTTTCGACAGTTCTACCGAGCGAATAAACGCTATAACGCCAAGGCGAATGCGATTTTGAAGCCTATCGATATCGCGGCTGACACCATTCTCAAAGCGGAATCCAGCATGTTTCACGACGATGCCCTTGTAACCGTCGTAGCGGCAGAAGTCTTCAAACTGATGGATCGGGTGCATAACTCGACTGCTGAAGGCCGATGGGTGATCAGCGATCGCGAAAAAGAACGTCAGCTCGTCCTCGACTTTGCCCGCTATTTCGTTGTTGACGTTTTTGAGAAAGCTTTCGCGGGCGATCGCGCCCGTCTAGCAGGTCGTCAGATCAACCTCATTCGCGACACTTGCGAATTCCTCTATCGCCTGGAGCAAGACAAAGAAAATCAAAAAGCTAAGGAGAATGAATTACCAAAATCTAAATCTGGAGAAGAAGAATGAGGATTCTCAACCCCAACGAATCTTACACATTTAGTAAGTTTTTTGATCTCAACGCCGAAGCTGACGATATCGTTGCCGATTTCGGATACTCTTTGTCCCGTGAAAAGCTCAATCTGCCCGTCTATAGTGGCGAGTTAGGACGACTTCAGGAGTTGCGAGATCGCATTGAAGAGATTCTACCTTTTGTGAACTTAACAACTGAAATTGCCCGTCGGGAAATATTAATTTCTCGCGTAGTCACTGAAGTTGTTCACTATACTCAAGCTCAGCTCAGGATTGAATATCCGCTCAAGGTCTCAGAACAGCTTCAAGGGTCTCTTGATTATTTGTTAAGAACTGACAGACAGATTATCGTTATCGAGGCCAAAAAAGAAGACCTGACCAACGGCATAAAACAACTAGCTGTAGAGATGATTGCTTTAGATCAGTGGATGGAATCACCACAGAAGCAATTGATTGGCGCAGTTACGACAGGATCATTATGGCAGTTTAGCCAGCTAGATCGAGAGACCCAACGTATTCATCAAGGGCTTGAAAGTTACCGTGTTCCTGAGGATTTAGACACTTTACTCCGCATTTTAGTTCAGGCACTTTTAGCCTAAAGCTATTCACTCTACTGCCAAGGATTAACCACCATGAAATTCCTCAAAACTCTAGACGCTAAGTTCTTCCACACTGAAATCCCCTATAAGCCGATGGGGAAATACGCCCACTTCCTGACTGTGCGGGTGACTGAGTCTTATCCACTCTTTCAGACCGATGGCGAACTGAATAAGGCACGAGTACGAGCGGGTGTCGAAGACAAAAACACTATCAGCCGCTTATCGATGTTCAAGCGCAAGCAATCCACACCAGAGCGACTGGTTGGGCGAGAACTCCTTCGCACCTACGGTTTCGTGAAGCCGGAAGAGTGCGAGTACAACGTCGAGTTTGGTATGGATAATCCCGACTGCATCATCTACGGGTTTGCGATCGGTGATTCTGGCTCTGAAAAATCCAAAGTTGTCGTCGATACGGCATTCTCCATCACCGCTTTCGACGAATCACACGAGACTTTCACCTTAAATGCTCCCTTTGAAAATGGCACCATGGCATCTAAAGGTGAGAAAGGTTCCAAGCCAGGTGAAGTGACTAGCCGGATCAACCAGCAAGACCACATCCGCCCCCAGGTCTTCTTCCCCAGTATCGTTACCCTGAAAGACCCTACGGAAGCCAGTTTCCTCTACGTCTTCAACAACATTTTGAGAACTCGCCATTACGGTGCTCAAACTACCCGCACAGGACGGGTGCGGAATGAGCTAATCGGTGTGATTTTTGCCGATGGTGAGATTGTCAGCAACCTGCGCTGGACCCAAGCCATCTACGACCAGATGAAAACGGCGGGTACCCTCAAAGCGCCTGACCCTCTCGATGAGGATGATGTGGCTCAAGCAGCTAAAACTGCGATTCAAACCCTCATGAACGAAGAATTCATCGTCCATAGCGATTTCATTGGCGAGGACTTCCAGCCCCTAATCACCGAAGTTAAGACATTGACGGCTAGCGAAGCAGGAGTTCGCTCAATCCTCAATCAAGCGGATCAAGAGGCCAAAGCCTACGCAGACAAGCACATTGGCAAGAAAAAAGCTGCTAGCGCGAGGTCATAGCCATGCCTCATGTCTATCGCTGCACCCTCGAACTCCACGACAGTCTCTACTACGCCACGCGGGAAATTGGGCGGCTCTATGAAACCGAACCCGTACTGCATAACTACGCCCTCTGCTATGCCCTGGGGCTAGTGGACAGCGCGAAATATGCCACGACTGTGGGTGAAGACCACAGCTACCGCTATTTCTGCCCTGAGCAGGTGCCCATGTATGAGGCCCATCTCACACCGCTTAATCAGCAGGGCATTTACATTACTCCTGCCAGAGCTGTTCGCCATGCTGCTGTTCTCAACACCTGGAAATACGCGGACAACCGTTACCACGTTGAGATGCAGAAAACTCAGAAGAACATCCCCAGCTTTGGTCGAGCTAAGGAAATTGCCCCTGAAAGTCAATTTGAGTTTTTTGCTATTTCCCAACAGCCTTTAACCTTTCCCCGCTGGATTCGGCTAGGGAAATGGATGAGTAAGGCCGAAGTGGCGGTGAAAGAGCTATCAACTCCCAAACAAAATTCAGCCAGGGAGTTTGCCTTTCCCTACCCGCTCAATCCACTGGATGTCATGTTCACGAACCAGGTCGTGAGCTACGACACCATCAACATGCCCCCCGTAAGCCTTATCCGCAATGTGCGGATGGTCGGTGAGCACTATACCTTTGAGGGGTTAAAGGAGACCCTGAAACTGCCCGTAAACATGGAGTACCGATTTAGCAATTAGCCATGGCTGACCTATCCTCACTCACTGCTGCATCTACCCATATTGCGGAACAGCACCCAACCCTCAAGCTGCTTATCCTCTTTGGCTCTAGGGCCAGAGGCGACTGCGATCGCAACAGCGACTGGGACGTTGCCTTCCTTAGCGCTCCAGACTCCGAAAACCTATCAGCCTGGTTTTCAGGAGCCGACCTCCTGAAAACACTCAGCAAACAGGGGCACATCTCCAGCGATTCTCGTTCCGAGAGGCTGCGCCAACGCATCGACCTCATCGACCTCAGCACCTGCTCCGATATCCTTGCCCACTTTGTGGCCCAAGAAGGACAGCTCATCTACGAGCGCGACCCCGGCGAGTTTGAACGCTTCCGGCAGCGATCGCTCAAAGCTCCCGCCGAACTCAAACAGTTTCGCCAAACCCAGCGCGAAAAGGTGTTGCAAGCACTGGAGAGGTGGGGTGCATGAGGCTTTTGATGGCAGAGCAGGGCTTCATCCCATCACCCCTGGCCCCGGCTATTGCCCCTTCTGGCAGCTTCCGTAATGTTTTAGCTCACGATTATGACGACATCGACCCCAATCAAGTCTATGCCGCCCTACAAAAAGCCCTCACGGAATACCCTCAGTACATTCGCGCCATCCAAACCTATCTCGACACCTTAGAAGATTAGTGGAGAGAACTCCCATGCCACACAGCCTCGTCCTCAACCTCCTGCCCGAATCTCCAATTCCACCCGGCTTCACCTCCGGTAAGCACCTCCATGCCCTGTTCCTCAGCCTGGTCAGCTCGGTTGACGCTGACATGGGCAGCCAGATCCACGCCAATCAGGCCAACAAATCTTTTACCCTCAGCCCTCTGCAGATTTTAGGGAACAGGGAACAGGGAATAGGAAACAGGAAGCGGGCACCTATTCCCTATTCCCTAATCCCTAATCCCTCCACCCTTACCTTCAACCACCGCCAACCCATTCCCCCTTCTACCCCCTGCTGGTGGCGCATCTCCTTGCTAGACGATCGCCTCTTTGCCCGACTCAATCGACTCTGGCTCAACCTCAACCCCAACCAACCCTGGCACCTGGGGCCGGCCGACCTGCACATCACCAGCATCCAAGGCACAGCCCAAAGCACTCAGCCTTGGGCCAACTTCTGTAACTATCAGCAGCTTTATGAGCAGGCTTCGGAGCAAGAACGGAAGCTAACCCTCCAGTTCTATACCCCTACCGCCTTTCGCCAGGGGAAATATGACTCTGCTATGCCGACGCCGGATCGCGTCTTTGGTAGCCTGCTCCGCCGTTGGAACCACTACAGTGGCCTGGAGTTTCCCGCCGACATCCTGGAGGCGGTGCAGCCTAGCTACTTCGATATCCGCACCGAAGTGGCGATCGATCCTCGCAGCCAGTTCCAGCATACGGGCGCTAAAACGAATCCCTGCAATCAGTTCACGGGGTGCGTGGGCAAGGTCACCTACCAGGTATTGGGCAAGGTCGATGCGCTGACGCTAAAACAGCTCAATACCCTGGCCGACTTCGCGCTTTATGCAGGAGTGGGGCGGAAGACGCCGATGGGGATGGGAATGGTGAGGAGAGAGGGAGTAGGGAGTGGGGAGTAGGGAGTAGGGAGTAGGGAGTAGGGAGTAGGGATCAGGAGGTGAGGAGGCGGCTACGGAGTTTGGTGAGCATTTTGCCGATCTCGGTGATTAATTTGAGGCTGGCAACTGTTTCCGCTTCGGCAAGATATTCAAGACGTATGGCCAAAAACAAATACGTTTCTGTTTCCATGAGCGAGCCTTTCGCGATCGCTAAAAAATGAGCATATTCTTTGCGACCACCCCGCGCATTTCCTTCAGCGATATTTGCAGGCACCGAAACGACCGATCTCGTCATTTGCGAAGTCAACCGATACGTCTCCTCCTTCGGGAAGGATTCAGCCAGCTTGTAAACCAACACCACAAGATCCATTGCCTTCTGCCACACAATCAAATCCTTGTGTGACATCGCCTTCTCAACACCCTGACCAACCATCATCCCAGCCCCTAACAACACCCCTACTATTCCCTACTCCCTATTCCCTATTCCCTATTCCCTATTCCCTACTCCCTATTCCCTACTCCCTATTCCCTACTCCCTATTCCCTACTCCCTATTCCCATGAATGAAGCAGATTACGTCCCGATCGCCGCCCTCAACCAGTACGCCTACTGTCCCCATCGCTGCTGGCGCATGTTCTGTGCGGGCGAGTTCATCGACAACCAATACACCCTAGAGGGCACGGGCCTGCACGATCGCGTCCACACCCTCGGCAGCAACCATCGCGGCGACACCTGGCAGGTGCGGGCGGTTTGGCTCAAGAGCGATCGCTATGGCCTCATCGGCAAATCCGACCTGATTGAGGAAGCGGACGGTCAACTCTACCCCGTGGAATACAAACGCGGTCACCGGGGTGAGTTCGACAATGACGAGCTACAAGTCTGCGCTCAGGCCCTTTGCCTGGAAGAAATGACCGGACGATCAGTGACTCAAGGCTTTATCTATTACGCGCAGTCCCACCAGCGGCAGCCGGTCGAGCTGACTGCGGAATTGCGGGAAGCCGCGATCGCCACCCTTGCCGCCGTCCGCACCCTACTCCACACCGGGCAGATGCCCCCACCCGAATACACCCCCCGCTGTCGCGGTTGCAGCCTCTACGATCGCTGTTTGCCCCAAGCGGCCAAGAAAGTCAGTCGTTATAGGGAGTAGGGAATAGGGATCAGGTAACAGAATCCCCCCACCTCCTACTCCCTACTCCCCACTCCCTACTCCCTACTCCCTATTCCCTACTCCCTACTCCCTATTCCCTACCCAAGGAGACCACCCATGGGAACCGTCTACATCTCAACCGACGATGCCTTCATTGGCAAAACCGATGAACGGCTGCGGGTTCGTGCCCAGAAGGAAACACTACTCGATGTGCCTTTAATCAAGGTGGATGGCGTTGTGGTGCTGGGGCGGGCCACCGTCTCACCTGCCGCTCTGATGGAACTATTGGAGCGCAAAATCCCCCTCAGTTTTATGACCGGAACAGGACGTTTCCTCGGGCGGCTAGAGCCGGAGTTGAACAAGAATATCTTTGTGCGATCGGCCCAGTGGTCAGCGGCAGGGGAGACACCGCGATCGCTCCATGCCGTACAGGGCTTCATTCGCGGCAAGCTCAAAAACTATCGCACGATGTTACTCCGGGCACAGCGGGAGGGCATTGCGGGCCTCGAACCCGGCATCACGCGCTTGGAGCAAGCGCTTCACCCCATCAACCAGACCTCCATCATTGATGCGCTGCGAGGTCTGGAAGGGGCAGGCAGTGCCGCCTATTTCACCCACTTTGGCAAACTGATCCGCAATCCAGAATTCACTTTCACCACCCGCAATCGTCGCCCCCCGACGGATCCGGTCAATGCCTTGCTCAGCTTTGGGTATGCGCTGCTGCTCCATGACGTGCAAGGCGCAATCAACATTGTCGGTTTTGATCCTTACTTGGGCTACCTCCACACCCAGCGCTATGGTCGCCCGTCTCTAGCACTCGATTTGATGGAAGAGTTTCGCCCCCTGGTTGTCGATGCCATGGTGCTGGCAGCACTCAACCGCAAAGTTTTGACACCAGCCGATTTTATCGCTGAACCCGTCAGCCATGCGGTGTCTCTGACTGATGAAGGACGACGCCAGTTTCTCCGTCTTTATGAGCAGAAAAAACAATCAAAGTTCAAGCACCCGGTCATGGGGCGGCAATGCACTTACCAGGAGGCGTTTGAAATCCAGACGCGACTCTTGGCTAAGTACCTGATGGGCGAAACCGAGCAATATCCACCACTAGTTTTGAAATAAGTAGAGCCCTGAGGGAACAGGGAATAGGGAACAGGAAACAGGGAATAGAACCTCCCTACTCCCTAATCCCTACTCCCTACTCCCTAATCCCTACTCCCTAATCCCTAATCCCTACTCCCTAATC
>RFGN01000394.1 GCA_003696645.1 Gammaproteobacteria bacterium
CCGTTTTTACGAAGAAAAGGCCGGAACTGGGATTGGGCCAAAGTTCGAACCGGGTGTTCAGCAGTTCGTAGGTGGCCGTGTATTGCACCTCAAACGGAACCGCCGGGCTGACCACCGTGCCGCAGTCATTGACAAAGACGACCCGCCAGAAAAAGCTCTGACCGTGGTCGTGCAGCGGGAAGTCGGTGGTGAAAGCAGTAAAGGTGGTACTTTGTTCGAAAACTATATTGTTGAATTCCTCGTCGGTAGCGACTTGCAAGGTGTAAAAAATGGCACCACTGACAGCCTCCCAGGTGAAAGTATATTCCGGTCCTTCCAGCACCTCCGTTGCCGCAGGCGACAAGAGATTTCCGGCCACCGGAATGCCCAATACTTCAACAGTGAAACTGTCGGCCACCGCATGCACCCCGTCGTCACCCAGCAAGTGAATGGTGTACTGGCCAGGATCGACACCGTCGAGTGTCAGCGTCCAGGTCGTTTCCCCGTCGGGTAAAACAGGGTTCTGACTAAAGGTCATGTCCGCATTGGCCGGCAGGCCGACGACAGAAATGGTGACGCCGGTTTCGGAAAAGCAGGAGCCGATATCGAGTTGGCTGGACAAGGTTCCGGTTGAACAAGCAGTGTAATTGATTCCGGAATTATAGAATGTCAGATCCTCGTAGGTTGTGAAATTCCAGACCTGCGAATCAATGTAACCACATTCTCCCAATGTTCTAACCTGCCAGTAATAGGTAGTGCAGTAGTCCAAGTTTGAAATGGTCCAATACGGTGAAATGGTTGAATGGACCAGTATCACGTCATTCATCATAGAATCATTGGCAACAATGACAATATAACCAGATGCATAGGGATCCTCTAACCATTGAAGATTAAGGTTGTTGGTGTTGTTGCCAGTACTTCCATTCAAGGGTGAAGTTAATGTGGCATTGGGTGGCGGCCCTGTAACCTCCCAACTCAAGTCGTAACTAGCTGTATCTTCTCCACTGATTGCGTAAACTGTGAACGGGAAAACCCCTGGCTGATTTGTGGGTGTAAGAAGCAAATTAGTTGCTGATCCAGGTGAAACAGGATTAGGGTCGAATACGGGTTGAACCTCAGGAGGGAGGCCGGACGCAATCAGTAAGACTGAGTCATTGTCATTGAAGCCCGTCCCAATTTGGAATTTTACTGCCAGGCCATCACCAAAACACGATTGAGCATCTGATACAGAAAATATTGTAACTTCCTCGGGAACAGTTGCACAAAAATCCAATTCCCATTCCAATAGACTTCCACCATCGTAGTCCAATTCATCGTGGATTGTCAATGTCCAGGGACCTTTCAATTTTTGACCATCAAAAGCTGAAAGAGCCTCATTGGGCTGAAAGGTTCCGGAAATGGCCGGAGGTTGTTCATTGCACATTGAGAGAAAAGCAGTGTAAGGAAGTGCAGCCTCATCGTCAAAACTCACGAGAAGATCATTATTCGGACAATTATCTGCAAATTGAATCAAATTAACTGTTGTTCCCTCTGGACTTGTTAAATCAACCCGAAGGTCACTTACCCATGTGTGAGATATTTTTAAACTTTTGAGATTGACGTCCTCAACAAATCCGTCCAAATCGACATCAATTACCGATGTAACGGTTGGTGTCCCCTCAGAAGGGATTATCACAGGTACATCTTTCGCACTTCGATGAGCGCAATAAATTCCTGCTACCGAGAAAGACCTCTTTGCCCATCCACTTGATCCACAGACATTGGTGCTTTTAACTCGCCAATAATATGTCTGGAAAGAAATGAGAGAGTTTAACTGAAATGAATTTTCCTTAAGTCCGAAGGTATCGATTAAAAGATTTAGAAATTCAGAATCAGTAGCAACTTGTAAATGGAATTTGCTGAAATCGTCTTCTGTCCAGGAAAGAATAGTTGAGGTAGGGGCCCCTTGGCTGCCATCGGCTGGCTCCACCAGCATCGGCACTGCAGGAGGCGCCTGCACGATGGTCAGCAACAGCGTTGCGCCATTGCTCTCTGTGCTGTCCGTTCCGGAAATGTCAAATTCATATTGCCCTTCGGGTAAAGCCTGGGTGTTGCCGACGGTGAGCACCACGGTATCGCCGGGCAGCATGGGGTTGGCAGAGAAGGTGGCTGTCAGTGAATCCGGCAGGTCACTGATACTCAACCAGACGCTGTCGGCGAAATTTTCACTGACAGTGATGAGAAACTGGCCACCTGCCGGGGCACACACGGCTTGTTCATCCTGCACCGCTTCCACAAAGTAGGCGCACTGCCGCTGTGAACGGCCATCCAGAACGAGCGTTCCCGTATTGTCGGGGTCCAGCCAGTCTTTCAGCCGGGTGGACGGAGTGCCGCCCCCTTCCCAACTGGTATGCAGCCAGCCGTAGAAGTCGGAATCGTCATTGCCGCAGGCAGCGCCGCCACCGTGGAGCTGACCCACCACCCGCTTATGTTTGTTGAAGAGCGGGGAGCCGGAGCTGCCTCCCTCCGTGGTTCCAATGTCCCAGTCGGGAACGGCTACGTGGTTTCCATTGGGATTTGGCGAGTAGCCAAAGTAATCGGAGATGTAAGTTTCCTGAAAGGAAAAAGAGATGCGCTTTTCGTCGGTGTTGGGGTGATGTACGCAGATCACCGAATCGCCCGGGGATACATCGGTGGCATCCCATCCTGCAAAGAAAGCATCCGCTGTTTCTGAAACTGGATCATCGAATTCTACGAGGGTGAAGTCCGAGGGGCTGTATCCGGCCCGGAATATGGCTCCGGTGTTGAAATCATTGAGAAGGCCATCACCCGGCCCACCGCTTTGTGGGCTGCCCGGCTGCCGGCAGGTGCTGTTCTGAAAATTCCAGTAGGCTACCAGGGACGGGGCATTGTTTTGCGAAATGCCACAGTGGAAAGCGGTCATGAAGAGCGGTGCACAGTCCTGCCGGGTGTTATTGATGAGGAAACCGGTGCAGAAAGTGCCGCCACCGAGTCCTATCACTGCCACGCTCTGGATGATGTCCCGATACTCGTCAACAATCTCCCAGCCATCGGCAGCGCCACAGAGCACGTCCAGGTTGCAGGAGCCGGAGAGCAGGTCGGCAAAACCGAGGAAGTCGTGGTTGACGTAGCTGAGTTGGAGTTGCAGCAGGTCTTTGTTTTCTTTCGGCAACTTCACCTCGATAACGATTTCGTCACCTTTCAGCACGGGGGTCCACAGTTGTTCGTGTTCTTCGTTGTCGGCCGGGGTAAATGGCCCTTGCACTTCATTGCCCGAAGGCGAGTACAGTATGAGGCTGCCTCCCTCCGGCATCTGGTACCTGGTGAAACCCAGGTTGAGCGATTTTGCCCCTTCGGAAAAAATGCGCA
>RFGN01000395.1 GCA_003696645.1 Gammaproteobacteria bacterium
CAGGAAACGGCGGACGATCTGCTGCGTTTCCTTGAAGCGGTGAACAAGCCCAATCTGGGTGTGAACTTCGACCCGGCCAACATGATTCTGTATGGCAAAGGGGACCCGGTTGATGCGGTTCGCAAGCTGGTCGGTTTCATCCGCCAGGTTCATATCAAGGACGCGGTGTCATCAGCGGTGCCGGGCGAATGGGGCACCGAAGTGCCTGCCGGGGAGGGTGAGGTGGACTGGCCCGCTTTTCTATCCGTGTTGCAGGATGCCGGGTATGCCGGGCATTTTGTGATTGAGCGAGAAGCGGGTGAGGATCGCGTCGGCGATATCCTCAAAGCTGTCCGGCTGATCCGGAATCTCAGCTCCTAGACAGATCTAAAAATCGGCCTATCTTGCCCCGTCTCTCATTTTCCCCGGGTTTATCCATTCTTTGCAGGCATGATGCCGAACGCGATTGATCGTGAAGTCTGCAGAAACTCATTTATATCTCTACCCCGCTGGCTTATACTGATTGATGGCACATCTTGAGGGAGGGACATCTCAGTTGTGCCCCGTGACGGCTGATCCGGATTGACATTGATATTGCGTGTCTGTGTATCAGCACTGTCTTACTTGATCGCATGGAGGCCACACATCCTTGTGGGATGGATGGGTTACGACTTTATGTAACCGGGAGGAAACATGATGGTGCCTCGGTCTTTAGATCATTTTTACCCGCATCTTCTTCTTTTGGCAGTGGCCACGGCGGGTGTCTTTCTGACGATGCCCGATAGCAATCGAGATCAGCAATCCGACTCGGTATGGAAGCCGCCCGCGCCTGAGCCCGCCGGCGTCGAAGAGGAAATAAACTACGAATACGCGTATGTGAAACCTTCCAGCCTGGCGGATCGGTTCGAGCAGGCCCGCAGACGTTACGAGGCGATCCAACGTGGTTTGGATCAAGACGCAGAGGAGGCAGATGGGGAACAGGCCGCGTTGCCTGTCGAGTTACGCATAGAGACATCCACGTGGTCAGTTGACCAAACTTACAACAGCCCGGGCGTCTATGTGTTGGTTCAGGATTCTGAGCCGGACACCGGGTTATTCCCCCAAGGACATCTGAAGGCCACGCGTGTGCTTAGAACGATACCTGAATCTGAGTATGTGGTTCTTCAATATGGCGAAATCGGGGAGCCTGAAACCTTACAACCCATCGCCCGTCGCGCATCCTCAAGCCGGAGTGTCAGAGAGGTTCGTGACGATGACGGACATGAAGCCCCCGCCTTTATTGGGCCTCCCGGATTGACGGATAAACCGCGTAAAGCCTCAGAAATAACACCAAGGGTGCCTATTGCCAACCCGAAGGATCCCGCCACGGTTCGCACCAATCAGGATGTACCGCAGAATCCCACGGCAACCACTGACAGTATCCAGGTTGCATCCGATGTCGATCCGATCCCCACGGTTTCAGATTCTTCCGTATCGCTGACTGCATTGCCTGAGAAAGAACCGGTACCGACATCAAGCGCAGGTGTGCCCACTCCTACATTCATTTCGCAGCCCTTGGCTCCTCAGATCAATATGCCGGAGATCCCTTCTGAACCCGATACGAACCGGGATCCGAATGAGGGTTATCAGTCTCAGGACACGATCCGCACCGCCGGCAATCCATCTCAGGATCACACGGATAAGAAGCCGGGAGCGCGACCGGAGTTAAGACCGAGTGATCCTCCTCGGGTCACGTTACCTGTCAAAGAAAAAGATGTCGTAGCTCCAAAATCAGATCCTCCGAAAGCGCCTGTGCGTACAGCCGAAAAGACCGAGCAGACTCCACCACGACCAGTTGCTTCACCAATCAAACAGGTTCCGACGTCAGACGAACCGGATTCGTTGGTGGTGTTGGTGGAAACAGGAGACGATGATTCGAGCCGGCTCAAGCTAAAGGCGATCGACAACGTGGTCAGCCAGATCAATAAGGTCGCGGAGATCGCGGATATTGACATCAGGCTGGATATGGCCACGGCTCCGGGGGCCGAGCACCACATCCTGCTGCGTGAGGAAGACGACGACGCCCTTGGGGGCAAACTCGGTTTGGCACGTTCCGCGGCAATTACGGACGACCATGGGCGGGAATATCGCCTCGGTCAGGATGACGCGGAACTTGGCGGGCAGGCGGTCGCGAGCCTGAACAAAGACGTGAAATGGTATTTCGGCGACGATGAGGATGACATCTCGGAGGACCAGTTCGATTTCCAGACAGCCGTGACGCATGAGCTGCTTCACCTGTTGGGTCTCGACGACGACTTTGGTGAAAAGTTGGGCAAGGTGATGCACGGCTACCTGAGTCCGGGTGAAACACGTCGGATCATTACCGAGCTGGACACGCGGGAACTGAAATCGCGATATGCCCATCACAATTTATGGGATAGAGCGACAGAGTTTCGTAAGGCCCGTGCCCGTGGTGCTCGCAAGGGCATTCGATACAAAGCCGAGGCGTTAACCGCGGCCCCTGTTCCCGAACCTGCGGGGGCGATTGTTCTGCTGGCGGGATGGGGTGTCTTGCTCCATCGCAGGCAGGGCGCGTGATAGCCGGGATTGTGGTGCCGGAGTTCGTGTTGGAGACTGGCTTGCTTTCCGGTCTGGCTGGCCTTTAGCCTCCCCAATATCACAATGCCCGATAAGCCCGCCAGTGCCATTATTCGCCTTCACATACCCGCGGGGGGCTGTAACTCCTGTCTGGGCATTGTTTTTCATTATCCATCAGATTTCGCTTGACGTTCGGATATTATTGGGGTAACTTTTACCAAACAGAAATCCGAGATTTTGTTCAAGCATGATCAGGTGGAACGTCGAAGGTAAGAGCGGTTCAAAGGGTAGGTGCCCAACATATTGGGTATTCCCCGGCTTATTACCCCAAGGGAGGCGATGCCACCATGAGTATTCCACTGGTCATGTTAGGTCCCGGCGGCGATTACACGACGAGCCTGAAC
>RFGN01000396.1 GCA_003696645.1 Gammaproteobacteria bacterium
GGCCTTGGAGACGACTTACGGCTCGGGACAGGCTTTCATTGAAAGGAATGGCAATCCAGTGCATCACGACTGACAGCAATAGAAAACCGATCCAGAGCACGGCGATAAAATACAGCCCGATAAACAACCAGTCCAGCCACTCCAGCCAATCGGGCAACCAGCCATTGATCCAGTCCACCATCGGCGCAAGGCCCATACTCGCCAGGCCGATCAGTACCACTAGAAAACCAAGATTAAGCAATACGGGCGGAATGACATAGCGACGCAGTTCTTTCTTGAAGGTCCAGCGCAGCCCCTTGATGGCATAACGGGCGCCTCGAATCAGGCTGATCATATTGGTATCTCCATGGGTAATCGTGATAAATCCGTCTTCGGGAGTGCGTACTGTTCAGGATAATCGACCTGGGCCAGATACAATCCAAAGGGGGGCGCGGTGATCCCGGCCTGAGTCCGATCACGGGCCGCCAGCACCTCTGCGGCCCATTCCACCGGGCGATCGCCCTTGCCGATCTCAATCAGCACACCAACGATATTGCGCACCATATGGTGCAGGAAGGCATTGGCCTGGATATCCACAACGATGATTCGCCCGCTCTGCGAAACCTTCAGATGGGTCACATTGCGCATGCAGCTCTTTGACTGGCACTTGCTGGAGCGGAACGAGGAATAATCCAGCTCACCAAGAAAACAGGGGGTGGCTGCCTGCATGGCCGAAACATTGAGAGGCTCGGACACCCAGGTCAATGTTTGACGATGCAGGGCGGGACGCAGCGGATGGTTATAAATGAGATAGACATAACGCCTTGCTGTAGCACCGAATCGGGCATGAAACCGATCATCCACTTCACGCGCCCACATCACTCGCAGATCAGGATCCAGATGGGTGTTCACACCCTTCACCCAGGCCTTGAGGGGTCGTTTCACCTCAGTATCAAAATGGATGACCTGCCCCAGGGCATGGACCCCGGTATCGGTCCTTCCTGCGGTATGAATGCGAATGGATGCCCCGCCCGCCACCTGTGCGAGGGCCTGCTCCAGCTCGGCCTGCACGGTGCGCTGACCGGTCTGCCATTGCCAGCCACTGAAGGCCGTGCCTTCATATTCAATGCCAGCAGCAATTCGCATGGGTGCCGGAATGGAAAGAGGGTGATAACATGGAGCGCATTATAACGGATTGTATGCCTTACCCATGAAACTCCTGTTATTCAGTGATGTGCATGGCAGCCCTTCGC
This sequence comes from Gammaproteobacteria bacterium, assembly GCA_003696645.1. Taxonomy (GTDB): domain Bacteria; phylum Pseudomonadota; class Gammaproteobacteria; order J025; family J025; genus J025. The sequence goes on from RFGN01000396.1 coordinate 1,233, forward strand.
GCTGTCGCGCACTGGTTGAACAATCCCGGGCCGTCGACATCGTCATCGGTGCTGGAGATTTTGCCTGCCAGGGGAGTGGACTGGAAAAAACGATTGGCTGGCTTGCCGAGATCACCAAACCCTTTCTGGTCGTCTCCGGCAATAATGAAACACCCGAACAGTTATTACAGGCGATTGCCCCCTTTGCCCATATTCATCTCCTGCATGGTCAGGCCATCACCTTGTCGGGCGAGACCTTCTATGGGGTAGGGGGCGGAATTCCGATCACCCCATTCGGAGATTGGAGCTATGATCTGGATGAGGCACAGGCCACCGAGCTGCTCAGAAATTGCCCGGAACGGGCCATTCTGATCACGCACTCGCCTCCCAAGGGGTATGTCGATCGCTCCTCTGCCGGGATCAGCCTCGGCAGCACAGCGATTGCAGAGACCCTGCGCCGGAAACGACCCAAATTGCATGTCTGTGGCCATATTCATGGCAGCGCCGGGCAGACCGCCCGACTCGGCGACAGCATTATCATCAATGCCGGGCCGTTTGGATTCGTGCATACTCTGCAATAAAAAGGGACCGTGATCCTTCCTCCAGGTGTAAGATGACATTCAAGATCCAGACTAGTTCTAGGATTGTGTAGCATGGAGCAAGCTGATGAAGGCATCCGACCTGTTTGTCAAGGCACTGGAAAACGAAGGTGTCGAATATATATTCGGTATTCCTGGTGAGGAAAATCTCGACCTGCTTGATTCCCTGCGAAACTCCTCCATTCGCCTGATCCTTACCCGTCATGAACAGGCAGCCGGTTTTATGGCTGCAACCTATGGACGTCTGACTGGAAATCCCGGCGTCTGCCTTTCTACACTCGGCCCCGGCGCCAGCAATCTGGTCACGGCCGCTGCCTATGCCCA
>RFGN01000397.1 GCA_003696645.1 Gammaproteobacteria bacterium
ATCGTGGACAACGAGGAGGGGCACTCCAGGTATGTTAGGAACTGGCTGTGGTCCTTGATGAACCACAAGTACTTCAAGAGTGTAGCTGAGAAATCTGGTGTAGAATTGTTGTTTTCCGTAGAAGAACTGGAATACACTTCTGTTCAGCTAGACCTCTCTGAAAAGGTTTATCCTCCATTTGTCCCTTTCGAACATAGAGGACCACTACATCTTGTAGTTAGGGACAGGATCTCTTTTGCGTATTGGAAAGCTGGTTACAGGTCTACTGAGGATGTCTATGGTGCCCTTGAGGGCCAAGACTTTCCTATTGCCGTCATGAAGGAACTAGGGTTCAAAGATAGGGAGTCGTTGGATTACCCCAACGGTTGGGCCGACACCCTAGCTGCTTCTATGTGCTATCTTACTCCTGGATCCCAATATATCTACATAGAAGAACCAGAGATAGGACTTCACCCTAAAGTTCTAAACAAGATACTATGCTTGATTCTAGCTCTCACTTCTTGTGGTTTCCAAGTTGTGGTTAGCACGAAATCCATGGACCTTATCCATGGAATAACCACCTTGTGGAGCCTCTATGAACATCGTGCTAGGGAAGATCTCTATTATGAGGCCTTCGGTCTTCCAAGGTTGCCTTTGTTCAAGCGAGTTGTGAAATTCGCAAGGTGCCTGAAACCTAGGATATATTCCTTAGAGAATGGGCAGTCAGTGCTAATGGAGGAACCTTACGAAGGCGATATTTTCGAAACCTCGGACAGATATGGCAGCATCGTCGCTAGGGCCGTAAATGAAAGAGACAATCGAACTGGTGTACGTTGACGACCCGAGAGACTGGCACTGCTCTGGATGCAGGAAGAAGATGGTCGTCAGCAGGGTACATGACCCATATCTTGAGCAGATGGGCCGTAGGAGATTCGTCGATAGCAAAGGAAGGGAGATCTTCCTTCGTGTGGACCAGATAGTCTCTGAGAACTCCTATGATGCACCCTAACTTGATTTGTGATTGTTGTGGCCAATACTTCCCAGATCCACACTGCGAGGAGTGTGGCCGGCCACACTCTCCCAAGACCTCAGACGGCTGCGAGCAGTGCGATCCTGGACTAGTTGGCTATGAGATATCTGAGCTGGAAAGAGAGAGACACAGGAAATCCATCTCAGATACGGAGGAATAATCCATGTCCGCCTTCTTCCTGGTGGCAGCGATGATCATATACATCGCACTCATTAAGGCAGAGATGTCTGGAAAATACAGGGACAAAACTTTGGTTTATGGGCTGATCCTACTCATCCTAGTGGTAGTTTTGTCCCTCTCATTTTCTCTACGTTGATGTGTATCATTTCGGCCGTACTATTCGTCCTCTCCTTAGTAATTCTTCTTGGAACTCTTGAGCTGGACCTTCGTGGACGAATAGGAGCGAGACTCTACTGGGTAGGCCTAACTTCATCTCTAGCCTTCTTCTATTCCTCCTTATTCATCTTCTTCAGCAATGTTTAGTCTAGAGCCTGTTCCGGTAGATCTTTCCGTAAAGCTCTCTTTGGCAATTGCCAGTGGAGAGGTGGAAGTAGAGTATTTCCCTGAGTTCGGGGACACAACATATGGTATGTGCGTGAAACTTGAAGACGATATATATGTTGTAGGAGCAGTAACAAGAGGCGATCTCAAGGACTCACCCCTAGAAGACTTCCATAGGTTGGTCAGTTGTGAATAGAGACACCAGAGCTCTCCTGATGACTGTTTTGAATAAGTTGGCCAGAGATGCAGACTCTGTTGTATCCACCAGGGCCACCAGGGCCTTGAAGGCCATAGAGGAAAAGAGGAAGCCTGACAGTAGCCTTCGGGCTTTTCTCAACAAGCAAAACCCCACTAGAGAAGAAAAGATGGCCGTCATAGAGATCATACTTCGGGAACTATTGTAAGATGTCCGACGTCGAGGTAAGGATCGCTTGGCAGGTCCCCAAGGAATATCTTGAATTGGATACCATATTCAAGGTTCCTGAGGACATAGATCTGGATATCTCTCTACTAGGAGGAATGACCAACATACCAACTGAAGTGTTGGATTGTCTTCGTAACATGGCTTACAGGAAGGATTCCAGGGCCATCAGGGAGTGGGCCGTTAGGCCCGTGTGGGACAAAGTGGAATCCATTCCAGGTACTGACAATCCTGGAGCCACTGTAAGGAACGTCCTTCTGAGGATAGTAGAGAAGATTGAGGGCGACACCGAGGAACCGGCTCTGTGCTAGCGTTTACGACCCCTCCCGCAGGGAAAGAATTCTGCTGGAGAGGGCCAACCAGCTAGCGCTACAATCTCCAGCCCGAAACTACATGTTTGGTGCTATAGTTGTAAAATCCGGCAGAATAGTTTCTACCGGCACCAACAACCCACAGAAGACACACCCCCGAGCCGGATACCCTAGGAGAATCCACGCTGAGATTCAGGTCCTTCTTGGAACTGACGACCTCAAGGGAGCCACCATGTATCTGGTCCGAGTTACCAACGGCGGAAAGGAAGCTTTGTCCAAGCCATGTCAGAACTGTCTGAGAGAAATCAAGAAGAGCGGTCTGAAATCAGTGATATTCTCCATGGGGAAGGGAGAATACGGGAAGATAGACCTGAGGGATGTCGCCCCGAACTGATTCAAAAGGATGAATGGGGTTCCCCCCTGTGGTCTTCATCCGAGGTAAACCGTTGCTTGGAAAGCTGTCAGACCTCTGGTGGGTAGAAATCCTTCTCAAGTTCTCTGGGAAGAAACAGGAGCGTATAGTCCTGTGGTTTCGTGATCCGCCAGATCCACTAGATGATCTGGATATTACCGTGAAGTCCGTCAAGGAAGCTAAGGACATCCTGAAAAGTCTCTCTAGTAGAGGCCCCAGGGAAACTATTATCTTTGACAACAGTCCATCCGGCAGAACGACCTACAAAGGAAGAAAATGGTAGCAATTCCTCTTCGGGGAAATTTGGATCTGAATCCAGAACTAAGGCCAGACATTTTTGGAATGGTAGACCCTATTGTCTACTTCCCTGCAGATCTGGACCTAGACGAAGTCCTAAAGAGTCCAGAAGAGACTGATCTCCTGGACAAACCCATGACAACTACTCCGGAGGCCACAAAGCTTGACCTGAATGGTAGCTTTGTCACAGACTTGGTGACCTCCGAGAGAGCTTTTCTAGAACTGGAAACTTTGGAGGACTTCAGTCCCTTCTTCTGGCGGGCTACCCTCACCACCAAAGACTTCAGCCTTGGAGTCTTTGAGTGCGTGGTAGAGGTATCCAATTCAAGGATACTAAAGTCGAATAGTAAGGGTTTCACTATTCGTTATAGGTTTGTACACTTCCCCACGGAAAAGGGTGTACTGGCACCAGTACCTGATCTAGTGCTAGTCATACCTCCTGAAGCTCACTATCTGAAGTTTGACCTAACTGGTCAGGCCCCTTATGGGACTACCTTTGCAGGCGCTCTCCCCTATCTTCCCTGGGAAGACTTTCATACGTCGTGGAAGGGACACTCCTTTGGTCCTGGAGGAGTTATCCTTGATCGGCCTAATCTTCCTGTGTACGAGGATGTAGAGTGGCTTCTAGCTTCCAAACCATATATAACTGGGGACCAATTAGACTTTAGGATTTCTGGATTCCATGCCTATTTTGGGACAAAAATACCAAGCGGAATCCTAGAAGCCAGCTATAGAGAGTCCCTACGGCCGTCCAAGTACGTGTCCAACAGTAATAGTGGCCGCTACATAGTTGACCTTATGCCCGACTATACTATGAAAGACGGCAGATACTTACCTCCGGCTTTTCCACGGGAACTGTGGAGAGTAGAGTCTCCTATTTGGCCCAGAGATGAGGAACATTGGAGCTGTACACTACTCACCCATCTGACTATGATCACAGGGGATCCTCACCTCAGATGGGAGTGTAGGCACCTGACAAACTTGCTTTATGAGGAATTTGGGCGGAAAAACTCCCGTTTACCTCATATCTCTCGGGCTCAGGGAAGGATCCTACAATCCGCTACCAACCTATATTGGGTGATAGATAGGGAGGATAGCTCGGCTCACCTACAAGCTCTAGCTGCTAGATTCCTTAGCGGAATGCTTTCCGGCATTCACATTTACAAGGACAAAACGGTGTTCAACACCGGTGGTGATGCTCATAAGAGAGCATTCGGCTATACTCCTTTCATGCCTTGGGAAGAGGGCCTTGCAGTCCTAGGGGCTGTTATGGCCGTTCATACGTTCCCGAATGTTTCCTTCATGAAAAATGACATCATTCATGCCTGTGTGAAGGTATGTGAGACCATACTGAAGTATGGAATAAATCCCCAGAGCGGCAGAGCTTACTACATGGCTGAGTTCGAGTCCGATAAACCAAGAGTTAGGCAGGGAGGGAAAGGTCTGACAATCTGGTCTCTTTGGGGACCCCTAGCTTTGGGCTCCATAGAGGCCAGCGTCACAGATCCTGACCTGAAGAACAGTATTGCTAGGATACTATCCCAGGCGACAAAGATTAGGAACAACCTGTTCCCCGACCCAACTCCAGACGAGAGGGAAAAACTGCTACTTCCTCCCTATGTTACCTAGGTAACATCTATGATCTATGTAGCAGTAGCTATATCCATTGGATGTCTCACTCTATGGGAGATCTTTAGCCACCCCGATTCGATCTGGCGGTTGGGTCTCTACGTTGCCGGAGTGATCCTTGGGATCATCATTGGAAACGTCATCTTCAACGTCCTTGAGAGGAAGCCATGATCTTCGATCCAAGCCTGCTACCTCATGGATTTGAGTCCATTGGTCTGGACCCTGGGACTACCTTGATGGGTGCCAAGAAATTCCTGGCCAAAGCAGGGTTCAAGTCTGGCTTTGGTGATCCCGCCACAATGGAAAAATTCCAGAGTTTCGTGGATCAACAAGCCAAAACAGGACATTACGCCGGTAAGTCCATGGATCTTGGTCAAGGAGGCCGTGCGGCCATCTTCAAGCACAAACTGATCGTTAGCGGCAAGTTTGGGAGAACCCTGGACGATATCTCCCCGGCCGACTGGAAGAAGATCAATCAGGCAGCCAAGTTCAGGGCTATCCAGGTATTTTCGAACCTGAGATAGGGTTAGAGGAGATAGACAGATGGCCGAACTCAAGATTGGCGCATTCCTGATGAGCGTCCTGGGTATCATCCTGGGCGCCCTTCAAATCGTAGCCATGGGAGCTTTGCTCGCAATTGGCTTTCATCTTGGTCGAAAAGTCGTTGAGGCTTTCAGTTCCCCCAATCTCGAACTATGATCATCAAAGCACAATTCGAAACTGGAGAAACGAAAGTTTTTCCAGCCTCCGTTGAACACGTCCGTCCTCCTCGTAGGGACAGGACAACTCGGATCAAGAACTACGAGTTCAATAGAGGATGCACAGTCATGGCTGTGCAGATTGAGAACTACGAGCGACCTTTGATCGTCGCGTCTCGCTGCAACACCACGGACAACTTCTCTAGGAAACAAGGCATTGACTTGTGCCTGAAGAGGTTGTCTGAGCTGTTGTCCCGCAGAACTGGTAAGGAAGTAAAGTATATATGGATAGTCGGTACGGTGCAAAAGGAAACATCAACTAAGTAACTGTGACGTAAGAAGATACCCGCGAGCCAACAAGGAGCCTACTGTATTGAATGTATGTATATACTGTCGTCGTGGAAAGAAGAAAGTTGAACTAAGTAAACATAATGGAGATACCGTCTGTGTACAGTGCAGGGATTCTATTTTAAAACTTGAACTTATGGGAGTTCCAGCTTGCTACTACTGTGGTTCCAAGAAGGTGGATAGGGAAAGCTTTCGTAACTCCAAGGCTAGAAACAGGTTCCACAGGCGAAAGATATGCCAGAAATGTCAGGACTACGAGGAAAGCCAAAAGGCGAGATTTTCGAAGTCCTGAAGGATTACTTAGCCCAAATGGGCTATGAGCGATATCGGCGAATCATAACCACCTCTTTTGGAGTCGTACCCTATGTCCTTGCCAAGGGCGATAAGAAATACGTGGCCGAAGTATACGTTCGTCCTAGCAGTATACCTCCAATAGTAGGTAGGTTCATATGCTTCTCTCAGGAATACCCTGAGCTAGGTAGAGTGGTAATCCTTCTGAACAAGCCTCCTGACTATGCTCGGGAAACTTTGATAGGTCTTGTAAATCCTATCCTGATAGAGGCATGGTCTTTCTTCTAGTTCTGGTAACCATCGCTACGGGACTTTTTGCTGGCGGTATTTATGTCCGCATGGGTCTCTTTGTAGGGATGGCCATGACCTTGAGTATAATTGTTCTCTTGAACAAGATGCCTCTATTCCTACGCCGCAGAGTTGTGAACCATCCGTTCGCTTCGGACTTGGTCCTAAGCTCTTTGGCCACTGCTACTGTGGGTAGCTACCTAGGAGGTGGTCTTACCTTGGGAGTAGCTGCCATTGTGTGCGCCGTCGCCCTGAGCCTGTTTCTACCATTTTTGGACGTTGAGGATGAATATTCTAGCCAACACTGAGGGAGATTTGATACCTCCCTATATTGAAGCCGTACAGGGAACTAGTACAGCTTTGGAAGTTGATACTTCCCTTTTGTATGGTACCAAGACTGAGGACAAACTGCGTATTGTATCTTTTGAAGATCCGGCGCTTTGGACTCCAGCCTCTGGTCCTATCGAGGCACAGGCTGGAGAATGTGAAACTCTTCACTACTTTGGCACTGCAAACCTCAGCTTAGGGTCTCAGCTACTGACGGCAGCCGTTGCTGATGTTGGTCTGAACGGTATACCTTCTAGAAAACTGCGATCCAAGCTGCAGAAGGCGGAACCTACCTACAGGGCCTTGTACTACTTTGCCCTGTTGGAAGTGTTCATGAGATACTCTCAGGTATTTCCTATACCTAAGATATTCGATTTCCTTCAGAGACCTCAGTGCCCTCTCAGAATTCTTGACTGTATTGGCAGTGTTTCTAAGGCCCCTTATGGAGTAGACAGTACGGCGATACTGTTTGAACTTCCTGATTACGACAGGATCGCGGTCAGCTACTCCGAAGCTGGGCTATTAGCTTTTAGGGTTACTCCCGATAGAATAGCAGATATTTTTGGTCCTGATGAAATATGACAGACATCCTTTGTGTACCAAGCCATACCTTGTCTAATGTACAGAACGGCGCTGACCTCAAGGAGGTCATTTCCAACAATTATACAGTTCTGGAACGTAACAGAGCTGAAACCGATGAGAACTATAGACAGATAATACCTTATGTGGTGTTCTATGATAATAGACCTACTAGGGGTAGTTATCTGGTTTACCGCCGATCAGGCAGTGAATCTAGGCTCCATCAACATTGGAGCATGGGGTTTGGAGGTCATGTGGACGTAAAACCTCCTATCCAAGATCCTTGGAAGGAAACGTATATAGCAGCTCTACGAGAGGTAGATGAGGAACTGTGCTGTGGTGGATTTGGCGTCCGCAGCACGATACGTCATGCCTTTGACAACCCGGCCGAAAAGATAATACCGATTATACTACATGATACTCCGGTAGATAGGGTCCACGTAGGTTTGGGGATCCTCTGCTTCGTTCCGATAGAAGACCTATTAGGTTTCTCCTTGAGGGGAGACGAAGGTCGTGACCTCGAGGTTCGTTCAGCATATGTCGAAGCTCCTAATTTTGAATCTTGGAGCTGGTATATGATGAGATCAATTCTGTGGTTATGACAGTCCAACTCCGACCCTACCAACAGGAAGCGGTAAAGGAGCTGGAGAAGTCATACCAAAAGGGAGATAGAGGACTATTAGCACTTCCTACGGGAGCTGGGAAGACCTTTACGGCAGCCTGGTTCCTAAAAGACAAACCGGAGACAGTAGTCTGGGTAGCTCATCTCAAGGAGTTGTTGTATCAAGCTGAGGAGACCTTCAAGAGGGTAGGTAGAGGACCAATAGGTTGGTGGACCGCAGACAAGAAGTGTATTGGCGATGGCGTTACGCTGGCCCAAATACAAAGCTGTAGGGAGTTTCCTCCTCTTGA
>RFGN01000398.1 GCA_003696645.1 Gammaproteobacteria bacterium
CATGAACGGCGCCATCAGCGCCAAAACCGTCACCTACGACTTCGAACGCCTCATGGACGGCGCCACGCTGCTGAAGTGCAGCGAGTTCGGCGACGCGATTATCAAGCATATGGGTTGATTACCACAACAACTCAAACAGTGAGTTCAAGCATGAATATATCCAGGCATTATTCAAGAGTTATACTTTGGCTGAGCGTACTGGGGCTCTATATGCCTGTTTTTGCGCAGGATCCCTCTGTCCTACCGATCAAACCAGCTTTCAAAGTTGGGGACGTGTTCACGGTGCTAACCGAGAAGCATCGCTCAACGACTCGTAACGGCATCACGGGACCGGCCCCAACGATTCAGTGGGAATCGGTAGTCGAGGTGCTTGAATTAATCGATCGTGGCTATGTCATCGCTTGGACACGAGGCGAAGCACGGCTTGAACCCCCGCAGCAACTGCCCCCATCCCTTGCCGTGATAATGGACATATGGAACAATGCAAGATTTGAGTTGATCGTGTCACCAGAAGGAATAATTGTCGATATCCGGAACTACAAAGAACTTAGCGAGAAACTTGAACAGACCATCATACATACTCAAAACCTGATGGCATCCAGCAACACGGATACTGCGGCTACAAGGCAGGCAATCGAGGTTGTGAAGCAGATGTTGGCCGACCGTTCAACCGGCGTCCCGATGTTGATCAAAGATATCGCTGGGATGTACGGATTTTACGGTAGGGAGTTGGAGCTGAATGGGCAGACCCAATATGACATCGAACTACCAAATCCATTTGGGGGCTCGCCTATCCCTGCGAACGAAACATGGGAGTTTATAGGGTGGTCAGACGACCAAAAAACCGCCAAATTCAGTATGACTCAAGAGATCGACAAGGAAAGGTTTGAAGACTCTCTTGAGTTGATGTTGAAGAAGTTCACTCCCGGCGAAATAACTCAAAAACAACAGATGATAAAAGCAGCCCAATCAACAAAGATTAAAACTACCGGACAACTGGCCTACGAATCTGAAACTGGACGTATCACAACTGTCTATATCAGAAGAGAAATATCTGCGGGCAACAGCGGGCGAACAGAAACTTGGAAGTGGACGCTTATCGAGTAGTGGCAACATTTTCCACCGCCGCCCGCAACAACTCCATCTGCTCCCGCGCCAGCTTCTGGCCCACCTGCGCTGACCACCACAACAGACCCACCAGCACCACGCACCCCAGCGCCACCCACAGCGCCGTCGGCCGATCGCCCAGCATCCACTGGCTCATC
>RFGN01000399.1 GCA_003696645.1 Gammaproteobacteria bacterium
ACTATACGATGATGAAATCCTTGAAGACATAATTGATCCTAATACGCTAAATGATTGGAACATTTACGACTTAATTGAAGATACCGAATTAAAACTAGAACCCCTAACAACAGACAAAAAAGAGATATTAGATGAGTTAGCTGATGAATTGAAAGATAGATTATACTGGATAAGACAGGAATACGAAAGAGAAAAAGGTGAGTAAGACACAGGGTTAGTATCCAGCACCGTGGATACCGCCCCTATAGTGCTTCCATCAGGGCACCCTTGTTGGGAGTTTTCGGTGTGCGCGAAACAACGTGACCCACTCGTTCACAAGGACGTTACCGAAAGCTAGGCATCCTAGCATAGGCCTAGCTAATCTCTAAATACGGTAAGGAAGGAGGGTGGCAAACGTTCACACATTCCGAACAGCAATTCCCACATTTTTGACCTCATTTCATTGGAGAAGATGTCACCCTCCTTCCTCTCCAACAAAATCTCGACCAATAACGAATTTATCATTCGTTGCCGTTGACTCGCGCATCTCCAGCACATAAGTATCAGCAGTTGTTGACAGCACCTTGCCTGTCAACACATAATCTTCAGTTAAATGAGGTAATGATGTGGGCGCTGGCCCCAGAAGAAACACCGAGCAAAAATCTAAACGAAAAGTTCGTCAAGCACAACCTATTCAGGCTTGGCTATATCGGTGCTTGGGGTAACATCACCAAGCCAGTGATCGACACTGGAGATCTACTGGGGGCTAACAGTGGCAGCTTGGTATCCCTGAAAATCATCAAGTTGGATACCAGCCATATCATCTCCCTACATGAGAAACAAGACGCATTGACCCAGCGCACCCATGATGATCTACGAAAGGCGCGTTCTGACGGTTATCATGGAGTTCTCTACGACATCCCACGGGAAATTGCCAATCTCGTGACGGTCGCACTGGATGCTCCCCTGAACAAAAGCATGAACAATTACAAGGAGATCGGTCCATCTGAGCATGTAGATGAAGGCGCCAAAAAGGTCGGCGAGATCATCACGCACCTATCTGCGAAGCAACTCACCAAGACAATCCGGCAGATCCCGCCCGATGTTCTCATGGAGTGTGCCGTCAAGGAAAATCTGCCATCTCTTCCAGCATCCCTCACGCGGATCGAGAAGATGGCTAATCCGTTGGATTCAATCAATAAAATCAGCAACACTGTCAAGAAACTTGCCTCTGATGCCATAATCAAGGACGTTCTGAAGCCTGTTTCCTCTCCACGGCACGGGGTCATCATCAGGGATAACCCATACGCATACTGGGACACCGACATTCCACTGACGGAATCAGAGATCGACAAAGTGGTGAAGGCGGTATCCCTCAAGAGCAAGAAACACAAACCGATCCATGCAATCCAAGAGTTTCTCAAGCCATTGATCGGTATCAAGGTATCCAGGGTTCTTTCGTCCATCACCGTGGTGCGGGATGGGCTTGGAGCCATGAGGCAATTCAAGGAAAATCTCAAGAAATTCAACGAGATGACAGGAAACTCCTTGAATTTCTCGTCGTTCATCGCCAGCGAAACCAAGGTCAACAACAAGCACCTGCATTTCGTGATCTACTACTTCAGGGACACCGAGAATGGCGCCGAGATTCTGGACATGGATGATCCGGCAGTAACGGGATTTCACGAGTTCGCCTTCGGGGATCTCCTTACGGGTTCATCACCAGACGTGCATATCAGGCCGGTCTATCCCCACATGAGGCAAGGCTCCTCCATCATTTCAGGCATTGCAGCCGCATATGCCAACAGTCGTTCTGAAATTGCCAAAAGCTTGGCGGGTGTTGCCATTGCGGTGGCCCTAGTGCCCCCATTAGCCACGACGGCCATTGGACTTGCATGGCTTGACCTCAATATGACAATGGGTGCCTTACTGCTCTTTTTAACCAACTTATCTGG
>RFGN01000051.1 GCA_003696645.1 Gammaproteobacteria bacterium
AATAGAACCATGCAGGTTTCATTGCACACCGCACTGCAACAGAAACAGGTACTGGCCCCGCAACTGCGTCAGGCCCTGAGGCTGTTGCAACTCCCGGCGATCGAACTTCAGGCTGCGGTCAACCAGGCTCTGGAGGAAAACATATTCCTGGAGGCCGAAGAGCCTTCCTATGAAGAAGGGATTACCCAAGCTCAACCCGAGGAGGATATCGTAACGGATGACCCTTCCGTCAATGAAAGCTGGGGAGACCTTGAACCTTCCCTGCCGCAATCCGCCTCCAATACATCCGAGGACACCACTCTCATTATCGAACAGATGGCTGTTGAGACGGCCACTCTGGGCGGTTTTCTGCGTAATCTGCTGGGAGGGCTTCACCTCTCTGATGAAGAAACGGTTTGCGCCTATGCGATCATCGATGACATCAATGATGAAGGCTACCTGATCAGTCCGATTGAAGATCTGGCCGAATCCCTTGGGCTTGATGCCGATATGGCCGCCAATGTGCTGGACCGTCTGAAACTGGCAACTCCGGCAGGTCTGATTGCCCACTCCATACAGGATCGGCTATTACAGCAGGTAAACAGTCTTTCCAATGTAGCGCATCATCTGTCCGAACTTGTTAAAGAGATTGTCCAACATCACCTGGATCTTCTGGCAAATCGAAATATGGCGCTTTTGCAGAAACGGACCCGTGCTGACATGGATTCCATTCGTGAGGCCGTACAACTGATTCGCTCGCTGGACCCTCATCCGGCATTGAAACTGGTCGAACCGTCCATTGAATCCATCATCCCTGACCTGACCGTTCATCGCAAGGATGAAAAATGGGTTCTGGAACTCAATGACCGAATCATTCCACGGCTGCATATCAACAGTCTCTATGTACAGCAGGTTGAACTTGTCGATGCCGCCCAGAAAAAGACCCTGAAGAACCAGCTCAACGAGGCTCGGCAGTTTATTGACGGGATCCAGAACCGGTTTGAAACCATGGCCAGGGTTGCAACACTGATCTTTGAACACCAGCGACCCTTTCTTGATGCGGGAGAGGAACACCTGAGGCCGCTTGGCCTGACACCGATTGCAAAACAGATGGGTGTACATGAATCCACAGTTTCCCGAGCAATTTCGGGCAAATATGTTCAGACCCCACACGGCGTCTATCCACTGAATTTTTTCATCTCTCATCAGGCTGCCATGCAAACCAGTGAAGGCCACACTACAGAAGCGGCCACAGACTCCCTGTCTGATGCTGCGTTGCGTGCCCGAATCCGCGATATCATTGAGCAGGAACCACCGGAGCAACCCTACAATGATGATCTGATTGCCCGCAAACTGATTGAGGATGGAATCAAGATCGCCCGAAGGACCGTCACCAAACATCGCAAGATCCTGAATATTCCCTCATCCCGGGAAAGAAAAAGGGAAAACCTCTTTACATGACCACAAAACAAAAAAGGAGACACTATGCAGATTGATGTCACAGGCCAACACATTGATGTTACACCAGCACTGAGAGATCATGTTGCCAATAAATTCCAGAAGCTCAAAAGACATTACGATCAGGTGGGTATCGTCCATGTCGTCCTGAAGGTAGAAAAACTTCGCCAGATTGCTGAGGCCACCACTCAGCTTGAGGGCAACAACTTCTATGCCGAGGCCGAAACGGAAGACATGTACGGCACCATCGATGCCCTGGTCTCGAAACTTGAACGCCAGATCCAGAAACACAAGGGCAAAACCAACGACCACCGTGTATAGCCCTTATATCAAACTGGAGGATACAGCGCTTGGAACTCCTGATCATCACCGGCCTGTCCGGGTCCGGCAAGACTGTTGCCCTGCACGCACTGGAGGACAATCGCTGTTATTGTACCGATAATCTTCCGCTTGAACTGATTCCGGCTCTCGCGGATCAGTTCAAGCACTCCCGTTATCATGAAAGCTACAATGCGGTGGCGGTGGGTATTGATTCCCGAACACTCTCCGACGATCCTCAACAGATTGAAGACCTGTTCGACAAACTGGAACAGTCGGACATTACCTTTCGCATCATCTTTCTGCAGGCCAGTCCACACACCCTGTTGCAGCGGTTCAGTGAAACACGACGAAAACACCCGTTATCGACACTAAACCTCTCCCTTTCAGAGGCTATAGAAAAGGAAAAGATCCTGCTCAAACCGCTGGAAAACCGGGCACATATCACGATTGATTCCAGCCAGACCAATATTCATCAACTGCGTGACCTGATCCAGCAACGTGTTCTCGATGATGACCACTCCACATTATCCATCCTGATCATGTCTTTCGGGTTCAAGCATGGCCTGCCTCTAGATACCGATTTTGTGTTCGATGTCCGCTGTCTCCCCAATCCTCACTGGGAAGAGTCACTGCGGCACCTGCCGGGAACGGATTCATTGATACAGACCTTCCTCGCCAGCCATGAAGAGGTACGACTGATGGAAGCAGATATTACACGATTCTTGCAGACATGGATCCCCTGCTTTGCCAAGGATGCACGCAGCTACCTGACCGTTGCCATTGGCTGTACAGGAGGGCGACACCGTTCCGTATACATGGCAGAAAAACTGTACCAGACCCTTCAGCCACAAGGATATGCCCTGCAAATCAGGCATCGTGATCTGACATGAACCAACCGTTCATGCAGCGTATTTTTTACATACTGGCCGTTATTATCCTCATGGCCCTGGGGGGATGCGGAGGAGCCGACAACAAAAAAGGGAATGCCCGTACCGTATCGGGAACCGTCCTGGTCGCAGCCAATACCATTGCCGACAGTGATACGCATGATCGCAATGCCCCTCAGATCAGCAATTCTACCCCTTCTGCAGCCCAGGATCTTCCCAATCCCGGAACAGCCGGCGGTTATGTCGATCGCTCAACCGGTGATATCGACGACTACTATCTGTCTTTTCTCAATCAAAATGATGACATCGTATTGTTTTTGGCTGATGCCACAAACGCTGATCTCAGGCTTACACTTCTTAAATTCGACCCAAACAGCCAACAATACACAATAATTTCCACCTCGGATAATGCCATCCAGCCGCAGATCGAAAAGGTCAAGGCCCCAGCGAGGGGTGAATATCTGATCCAGGTCGAGGCTGTCAGGGGCCAGACCAATTACCAACTTTCCGTTGGTCAGGGCATCGCCCCCGCCTCATTACCCGCGAATGACTTTATTCCTGGTGAAATCCTTGTTGGATACACACCCTCTGTGGTCGGGGTAACAACCAGCCTACAGATCGGCGGCTATACGCTCAAGCCTTCAGGTCATGATCTGGGTACCTCTATCCGTTCCTATACCCTCCAACGCTCCCAGGTAACAGGCATACTGAGCCGATCCTCCTCAATCACTGCATCCGAGACCCTGCAGATCATCAAACAATTGCGGCAACGCCCCGATGTGCGTTATGCCGAACCCAATTATCGTTACTATCCCTTGGCCATTACCACGCCCAATGACCCTTTTTTTGCATCGCAGTGGAACCTTTCCAATATCAAGTTGATCCAGGGTTGGCAGCAGGTTGGTGCGGGGACGCCAGTTGAGGTTGCTGTACTCGATTCGGGCATACGTTTTGATCACCCGGACCTGAGTACCCGATTCATTCCGGACAATACGTTCTCTACTGGGCATGCCGGATATGACTTCTTGCCTGCTGGCGAGGGTCAGGATGGCGACGGACCGGATGATGACCCCACCGATCCCGGCGTGAGCAGCTTCACTGGCAGCACTTTTCATGGCACACTCGTTTCCGGTGTCATAGCTGCAGAAACCAACAACACCACCGGCATCTCGGGGGTCGCCAACACTGCCGAGATACGACTCCTGCCGCTCAGGGTACTGAGCAGTCAAGGAGGGTCAACAGTGGAAATCTGCCAGGCCATCCGATTTGCTGCGGGCCTGGCTGCAGCAGGCGGACATACCCTGTCAAAACCTGTTGGCGTCATCAACATGAGCTTTGGAACCCCTTCATTCTCCCAGGCCCTGCAGGATTGCATCAGCCAGGCCCGCAATCAGGGAGTCATCCTCATCGCGGCCGCCGGAAATGAAAGCAGCAGTCTACCGATTTATCCTGCCGCCTATCCGGGAGTCATATCTGTCAGCGCCACGACACTGAACAAGGATCTGGCCTCCTATTCCAATACCGGAAGCACCATTGATATTGCCGCACCTGGAGGCGATACCACACAGGACCTCAACAATGACGGGCAACCTGATGGTATTCTGACCACCGCTGCAACAAATAATAATGGCATCGTCCAGTTCGGCTATGTCTATGCGACGGGGACTTCTCTTGCCACCCCCCATGTCACCGGCGTCATCGCACTGATGAAATGGATCTACCCTTCTCTGGACCCACAGACACTCGACCAGTGGCTGGCCTCGGGGTTTCTGACCGAGGATCTGACTCCTGCTTCCAGTGGTCCGGATAACCGCTTTGGTTATGGTCTGCTGGATGCCAACAAGGCGCTGACAGAAGCCACCTCGGCTGCCGGTGGTACACCCATAGTTATCCCCCCATTATTGACAGCCACACCCCGTGCCATCAATTTTGGGGCGACCATTGACAGCCTGAACCTTAACCTGAGCAACAATGGTGCAGGCTCATTGACTGTACAGGCTCCAACCATTGTCTATCAGAGTGGCAACAACTGGCTGACGATCAACAGCATGGCCGACAGTAATGGACTGGGAAATTATCAGGTCACGGTCAACCGAAATGGGCTGTTACCCGGAAACTATACTGCAACGATCAATTTTGGCTCCACGGCCAATAGCGTTGGCATACCTGTCAATATCAATGTTCCCAGGGTAGATATCAATGCCAGTACCGGCTATGTGTATTTTCTTCTGACAAGGGCTACAGACGATACGGTTACCGATACCGATTCTGGGCTGCCAAAAAATGGTCGATATCAGTTCAGTTTCAGCAATGTCAGTCCCGGGGACTATCACCTGTTTATCGGCTCGGACATGAATGGCGATAACAAAATATGTGATCCTGGAGAGGCCTGCGGCGCCTATGCAGCGCTTGATCAGATCCTTGCTATCCATGTAGACCAGAAGAGCATTGTGGACATCAAGGCTACCACCGCCTTTCGGCTCAACCAGAGAACGCTGTCTCTGGCATATCCCTTGCCTGCAACATCTTCTCCGTAGACTGTATCCTGCCGACTGCGCAAATCCTCCATATCCGTTATAATGGGCGCTTCGATCGGGCGCCCTTAGCTCAGCTGGATAGAGCGCAACCCTCCGAAGGTTGAGGCCAGAGGTTCGAATCCTCTAGGGCGCGCCAAATTCTGAAAAAGTGATCTCAAGCCATCCTGGACACAGACCTGCCAAAAAATGCCTGTGTCCAACTCCTGAAAATATGTATGATTTTCCGAAATTTTTCAGTTCTAACGGAAATCATCAAGTCGTTCTGCTCCCTCACTCCAACACAGTTTGCTTCACATACTATAACTGCCCCATCAATATGTTGGATCATACATCATGGTTGCAATCGTCTCACGCAGGTTTTCAGGCATCGGTTCCTGCGCCAACCCTTGTGCATGAGCACGCTTGACCACAGCCATGGCGATCTCCAGGGAAACATCCCGAATCTGTGACAGTGATGGATAGACCGAGCCACGCTGCAGGTCTTCTTCTCGCACACAGCTGGCGAGTGTTCGTGCCGCATCCAGAAACATTTCATCGGTCACATGACTGGCATTGCACGCCAGCACCCCCAGCCCCACGCCCGGAAAGATATAGACATTATTGCCCTGCCCCGGCTGTAAGATCCTGCCCTCGTAATTGACGGGTGGAAAGGCACTGCCACTGGCAAATACGGCCCGGCCGTCACTCCACTGGTAGGCCTGCAAGGCTGAGCATTCGGCCTTTGAGGTCGGATTGGACAGGGCAAATATGATCGGCTGTTCATTGATTTCGGCCATCAGCCGGACCACTTCCTCGGTGAAGGTACCGGGAGCACCACTGGCACCGATCAGGACCTGAGGTCGGGCATGTCGGATTGTTGCCAGAAAATCCTGATGTAGCCCCTTTCGCGCATATCTCTGGTTATGTGGGGCCAGATCATTTCGTTGCTCGACGAGCAGGCCGTGTTCATCCACAAACCATAGGTGATCACGGGCTTCCTCTTCAGAAAGACCTGCCTCACGCAGGGCGCTACAGATCAGGTCGGCAATTCCGGTGGCAGCCGAACCTGCCCCAAGAAACAGGACTCTCATCTCTTTCAGGATCTGGTTCGTCATCCTGCATGCGCTCAATACCCCGGCCAGCGCCATGCCTGCGGTACCCTGTATATCATCATTGAAGCAACGATATTGGTCCCGATAGCGGTCAAGCAGCGCAAAGGCATTCGGGCTGAGAAAATCCTCGAACTGTATCAATACCCTGGAGTATTTCTGGCTGACGGCGGCAACAAACTCATCTACCAGCGTTACATAGGCCTCGCCTGTCAACCGTGGTTGCCTGACGCCCAGGTATAACGGGTCCTCAAGCAAGGTTTCATTATTGGTGCCAACATCGAGTATCACCGGCATGCACTGTTGTGGGGGGATGCCGGCACAGGCGGTATACAGGGCCAGTTTGCCGATGGGTATCCCCATGCCATTGGCCCCCAGATCTCCCAGGCCAAGGATACGCTGACCATCGGTGACCACAATCAGGCGCACATCCTTTTCTGGCCAATTTCCCAGGATTCTGGCGATATTTCCGCGATCATCGGGGGTGATATAAAAACCGCGAGTTTCACGAAAGATATGTGAATATTCCAGGCAGGCTTCGCCGACAGTCGGGGTATACACCGTGGGCATCAGTTCCTCGAGGTGTTCCAGAAGGACCTTGTAGAACAGGCGTTCATTGCGCTTTTGCAGGGACATCAAATAGATATAACGATCGATGTCATGTTCCTTGCGGCGAAAATTGCGCATGGAACGTTCCACCTGCAATGTCTGTGTTACAGGGATCGCTGGCAACAAGCCCTCTAACCCAAGGCGCCTGCGTTCCTCCAAGGTAAAGGCGGTGCCCTTGTTGCTGCGTTTGTTGGTGAGCAGGTCATAGCCTGTTCTGGTGCGGCGTTCGATCTTGTAGGTCATGGAGTTGTGATG
>RFGN01000400.1 GCA_003696645.1 Gammaproteobacteria bacterium
CAGTCCGTGGGTTTTTCTCAGCATGTTTTGCAGGGTAAAGGGATTGTTCCGTTTGACCTCAGGTCTTTCATGGTACCAGTGTCTCAGGCAATGACTTAGAGATTGGACATCGCCGACAGGGATCTGACCCTCTGGGAGCAGGGCCTGTAGCTGTTCTGCTACGCCACCATGTTCATAGCCGGCCACGGGTTTCCCAAGCGATAATGCTTCCAGGGTTGTCCTGCCAAAGGCCTCCGGATCCTTACTCATTGAAAGGACTACATCAGAGATGGCCATGATCTCGCGCAGATCTCGGCGTTGCCCTGTGAGGATAATATCCTTTTCCAGACCAAGGGATGTGATCCTGTTTTTCAGTTTCTCCTTGAATTGGAGACGTCGAGGATGAGCCTCACCAACGATTAGTCCCAAAACCGGAATATTGTCTTGCTTGAGATGATGTATGAGTTCAATGAATTCCATCTGCCCCTTCCACGCAGTGAGACGCCCGGGAAGTGTGACCACATAGCGGTCTGCTGTCGGGTAGTGCCAGTTCGAGTACCATTCTTTATCAGGTTGAAATCCGTAGGGATAGCGTAGCGGATCGACACCCCGGTGGATAACCTCGATTCTGTTGTCTGATGTTTTGGGGTAGTTTTTCCGGATATAGCAGCGGACGGATTCAGAAACAGCAATCACACGTTCTCCCTTGGTCATGACAGCACTATAGGGGTTGACGGAATAAAAACCATGAACGGTGGTAACCAGTCTGGGACGATTATTCGGAGGTATTCCACGCCATGCCAGGTAGCCTATCCAGGCAGGCATACGAGAGCGGAGATGCAAAATGTCAACATGGTTTTTTATGAGAAAGTCACGTACCCTGTTGATCAGGCGAAGAGTCCATAGGTGCTTGACGCCCACAGGCCAATTCAGGTGTTCTCCACCCTGATCCATCAATGCAGGGAGCATCTGTCCTCCTTCGGAGATTACGATAGATCGATGTCCCTGCTCAACGAGGAATCGAGACATCTCCAAAGTCCCTTTTTCTACACCCCCCATTTCCAGGGCAGGAAGCATCTGAACAACCGTCAGTCTCTTTTCAGATGCCATCTTTCTACTATCTCATGGGCAATCCGGTCCGCCTCGGCCAGGGGATGTTCAGGCTTGTGCAACAGACGAGTCTTTTTCCAGATGACATATGGGGTACACCAACCTTTTTCTGCAAGCATGTTGATTCCGCTATTGGCGCATGTCTTCCTTTTTTCTTCCAATTCGAACAGGCCTACTGCAGCCCCTGCGGAAAGGGCTTCATAGACCATAGAAATACTGTCTGGAGTGACCCAGACAATTTCCGCCTCAGAAAGGAGTTCACTGAAAGTCTGTGGTAGGCATTCTTTTGGTGTCAATACTCGAATTCGGTCATTGCCTGGTTGCAGATTTTTCAAGATGAAGGAATCAGGGGTTCTGCGAGAGGTAAGCAGGGCCCATTCCCGTTCCGGATCTGCCTTGGTGATGGTATCAATCTGCTCAAGTATTTTGTCGCTATCCCAGGTATAGTGCCTGCTTCGGCCACCGATCAGAAAAATACCGTGATGTCTCTCCTTGCAGGGTGCAGGTTGTAGACTGTTGAGAGGCCCCATGCTGTTCAGGACATGACGGTTCTCCCTGACCTGATCATGCTGCGGGATAATGCACAAATCGAATAACCAGGTAGGCAGGCTGGGTTTCATCAGAACAACGGTCTTTCCACCATGATGACGTTTCGCTGCAAGCAGTGGCAGGTGGGTGGCATGTCCGGCACCTATTATCAGATCTGGTGCAGTTGCCCCTTCTGGTGCCGGAAAACGGCCTATGATAAATCTTGAAAATGATACTCGGGTATTCCTGAGATCAATGAAATAGGGTTCGATGGGGATTAACCTTTCCAGCGCCTTGATCAGCCCATGGATCTGGTTGGCATGACCCGCCTTGCCATCCAGTAGTCCCCAAATGATGACGGGTGAGGTCAATCCGTCAGAATATAGTCCGTACCGCAGTACGGACATTTTTCCCGTCCTGTCTTTTCTATCGGGAGAAAGACTCGCGGATGAGAGTTCCAATTGCTGGTGCCAGGCAAGGGGCAGTGTAACGGTAGATCCTGTCTAGTTACATGGACGCGGGTTTCGGCATTGGGCTGCTTTTGTTGTTCCATAGATATTGATGACCTGAGTACAAGTATGATTGTATGAATTAGTCGAGATAGGTCAACCAGTGAGTATAGTCTGGATTGCGACCCTGAACGATATCAAAATATGCGGATTGCAACTTTTCAGTGACAGGACCTCTGCTTCCTGTTCCGATAACGCGGTTATCAATCTCACGGATGGGGGTTACCTCTGCGGCAGTCCCGGTAAAAAAGACCTCATCAGCAATATAGAGTTCATCACGGGTAATGCGCTTGATTTTGACCTCATAACCATGATCCCTTGCAAGGTCTATAATGGTGTTTCTGGTAATGCCATTCAATGCCGCCGTGGTCTCCGGAGTATAAAGTGTATTGTCATGGACCAGAAAGATATTTTCGCCGCTGCCTTCCGCAACAAATCCCTGGCTGTCCAGCAGGATTGCCTCGTCATAGCCGCACTGAACGGCTTCATTGACGGCAAGCAGAGAGTTGAGGTAGTGGCCATTGGCCTTGGCCTGACACATGCTGATATTGACATGATGGCGAGTGAAGGAGGATATCTTGGCACGAAGTCCCGAGGCCAGTTTTTCTTCGCCCAGGTAGCTGCCCCAGGGCCAGGCTGCAATCATGATGTGGCTTTTCAGATCCGCAGCATGCAGCCCCATGCTTTCTGACCCAAAATAGGCCATGGGACGGATATAGCCGGATTCCAGGCCGTTTTTTCTGACCACTTCAACCGTGGCATCGAACAGCGCTTGATAATCGTAATCCAGTGGCATTCCCAGTATCCTTGCAGAATTGAGAAAGCGTCGGGTATGGGCTTCCAGCTTGAAGATGGCCGTACCTCTGGCAGTATTGTAGGCGCGAATCCCCTCGAAAACGCCCATCCCGTAATGCAGGGTATGGGTCAGCAGATGAACCTTGGCATCCCGCCAGGGCAGCAGTTTTCCATCGCTCCAAATGACGCCATCACGGTCATCCATTGACATGTCAGTCTCCTTTATTCTTATGTCAGGGTAGGGGTCAGTCACAAGTCAGAATATTATAGCCAAAAAAAAGGCCCTGCTGTAGGGCAGGGCCTTTATTCGTGATGAGGTGCGGGATTACATCATACCGCCCATGCCACCCATGCCGCCCATATCTGGTGCAGCAGGTGCCGCCTCATCCTTCTTTGGTGCATCCGCGACCATGGCCTCTGTGGTAAGCATGAGACCTGCAATGGAAGCAGCCTTCTGCAATGCAGTACGGGTAACCTTGGTTGGATCGAGGATACCCATCTCGACCATGTCCCCGTATTCGTCGGTGCCGGCATTGTAGCCATAATCACCCTTGTTCTCCCGAACATTGTTGACGATAACAGAGGCCTCCAGGCCGGCATTGGTCAGTATCTGGCGCATTGGAGACTCGATGGCACGCCGGATGATATCGACGCCTGCCTTCTGATCATGATTTTCTATCTTCAGTTTGTCGAGAGCCGTGGCAGCACGAACCAGAGCGACACCACCGCCAGGGACAATCCCTTCCTCGACAGCAGCACGTGTGGCGTGCAAGGCATCTTCGACACGCGCCTTTTTCTCTTTCATCTCGACTTCTGTGGCTGCACCAACCTTGATGACTGCCACGCCGCCAGCCAGCTTGGCAACACGCTCCTGCAGTTTTTCGCGGTCATAGTCCGAAGAGGATTCCTCGATCTGCTTGCGGATCTGGTTCACGCGGGCCTCGATCTGTTGGGCTGCACCTGCGCCATCCACAATAACAGTCTCTTCTTTGCTGACGACGACCTTCTTGGCGGTTCCCATGTCCTCCAGAGAGGCCTTTTCCAGACTCAGGCCAACCTCTTCTGAAATGACGGTTCCACCAGTCAATACAGCGATGTCTTCCAGCATGGCCTTGCGGCGATCACCAAAACCAGGAGCCTTGACCGCACAAACCTTGACGATACCGCGGATGCTGTTGATGACCAGAGTGGCCAGCGCCTCACCTTCGATATCCTCGGCAATAATCAGCAGGGGTTTGCCAGCCTTGGCGGTATTTTCCAGAACAGGAAGCAGGTCACGGATATTGGAGATCTTCTTGTCATGGATCAGGATGTATGGGTTTTCCAGCTCGGCGGCCATATTATCCTGATTGGTGACAAAATAGGGCGACAGATAACCACGGTCAAACTGCATGCCTTCAACGACTTCCAGTTCATTCTCCAGACCGGAACCTTCTTCAACCGTGATCACGCCTTCCTTTCCGACCTTGTCCATCGCTTCGGCGATGATGTCACCAATGGCGGAATCAGAATTGGCAGAGATGGTGCCTACCTGGGCAATGGCCTTGTTGTCTGCACATGGCTTGGACAGGTTGTGCAATTCTTCTACGATGGCGCCAGTTGCGGCATCAATACCACGTTTCAGATCCATCGGATTCATGCCTGCGGCAACGGCCTTGATGCCTTCAGTCATGATGCCTTGCGCCAGAACGGTTGCGGTGGTGGTTCCATCACCGGCTTCATCAGAGGCCTTGGAAGCAACCTCCTTGACCATCTGTGCTCCCATGTTTTCAAACTTGTCTTCCAGTTCGATCTCCTTGGCTACCGATACCCCATCCTTGGTGATGGTGGGCGCGCCAAAGCTCTTGTCCAGAACAACATTTCGACCCTTGGGCCCCAGGGTAACCTTGACCGCATTTGCCAGAATGTTGACGCCTGCCATCATTCTGGTACGGGCATCTTCGTTGAATCGTACTTCTTTTGCTGCCATTTTTTACCTCGTGTCTGTAATGAGTTAATCTTCAATGACGCCAATCACGTCTTCTTCACGCATGACCAACAGGTCTTCACCATCGACCTTGATCTCCGTGCCGGCGTACTTCCCGAACAGGATCTTGTCGCCTACCTTGACATCCATGGGGCGAACATCACCGTTCTCCAGAACCTTGCCGTTACCGGCGGCTATAACCTCACCCTGACTGGGTTTTTCAGCAGCACTGTCTGGCAGGACAATTCCGCCAGCAGAAGTGCGTTCTTCTTCCATTCTTTTTACGACCACACGATCTTGCAATGGACGAATCTTCATTGATTTTCTCTCCTGTTAAACATCAATAGATTAGGTCTATACGACGGAGCTGTTAGCACTCGTCGGATATGAGTGCTAATAATAGGTGTAAAATTTTCAGAGTCAAGAGGCGTGACAAAAAAAATCATTGAGGGGGGGGATCCCAGGCAATAGGGCAGAATCTCGTCCCGAAAAGGGAGAGATCAGGCAGATCGATTTTGCAGAATTTTTTGCCTGACCTGTTCGCTGATCTTTCGTGAGATTTGCTCAAACAGGATCAGATTGGCCTCTTCCATCAATTGCAGCAATGCCTGCCCGGTTTTTGATTGGTTGATCTTGAGATAGCGTTTCAGATCCTGATCACTGGCCTCCTGATAGGCCCATGCCATCTGCAGCAGGATCTGTTGCTGGGCCGGGTAGAGACCCTGTTCACGAATATTCCGGCTGATACTTTCAAATTGTTCGGCGGGCATCTGTTGACCAGCAGGCAATAGTGAATTGATGGCACGTGTCATGGTCTGGAACATCCTGACATTCCCTTCCACCAGTTGTCTGGAGGAATGGGTGGCGGTATCCAGACTGCGCAACAAGGCGATTCGTTTGGATGGCAGCTTTGCCATGAAGACATTGGCCTGTTGCATCATCTGCATCTGGGCCTCTGGGGTACCTGAACGAATCTCAAGCTCAACCATTTTCTTGACCAGCGGTTTTTTCAATAACCGCAGATATTTTGCAAACTGTTTGCGATCATAGTGCTCTGTCAGATAGTTTCTGATCTGTTTGCGCATCTGTTCTGGATCAAAGGCCTGTAGAAGGATGCCGAGAAATTCCCTGGCCTC
>RFGN01000401.1 GCA_003696645.1 Gammaproteobacteria bacterium
CGCAATGCCGCGACCCGGCTCCATCACCCCCACCGTCATGCCGTTGAGCTTCCATTCCACCTTGCCGATGCCGCCGTCCTGCTCCTCCAGCGCGGCGACCACCTCAACATCCCGCCTGGACGACCTGCCCGCGGCCGGGGACACTATCGATACCACCGGCGGCGCGCCCGCACCGATAATGATTCCCATATTTGCCCGCTTCGCGGCAAGCCGAACTGCACCTTCCTTGTCACCGGCCAGCGCCAGCGCCACCAGATCCGGCCGATAGAACTGATTGTAGAACTGATCAATCCCGTACACCCGGTTGCCCAGGCGAACATTCAGATGCTGCGCTGCCTTTGGAGAGGATGCCTCGAAAAAGCCTTCGGGAGTGATAGCTATCCACTCTCCATCATTAAAATTCACCATCCGGAGAATTTCCTTGCCGGTTGCAAGATCCCAGAGACGAGTTGTGGAATCTATACTTCCTGAAATAATCCGTTGCCCATCCGGACTGAAAGCGACTGACCCCACTTTTGAGTGGTGCCCATATAAGACTCTGACTTCTTTGCCTGTATCTGCATTCCACAACCTGATAGTATTATCTTCACTGCCGGACACAATTAGCTTCCCGTCAGGACTGAAAGCAAGCGAAGTCACACTGCCCGTATGCCCCCTAAATATTCTGATTTCATGTCCTGTATTCGTATCCCATAGTTTCAGCGTTTTATCCGCGCTCCCCGAAACGATCCGCCTTCCGTCAGGACTGAAGGCAACTGATTCTACCCAGCTCGAATGCCCCTTCAGTGTTCTGATTTCACGCCCTGTATTCGTATCCCATAGCTTCAGCGTTTTATCTGCGCTCCCCGAAACGATTCGTCTTCCGTCAGGGCTGAAAGCAACTGAGTTTACATACTCCGAATGCCCCCGTAATGACCGAATCTCACGCCCAGTACCCGCATCCCATAGTACTATTGACTTACCCCAGGTAAGTGAAGCAACAGTCCTTCCATCAGGACTCACAGCAACTGAAGTTACCGTAAATGGTTTGAATGAACGGATTTTTGTACCTGTATTCAAATCCCATAAATCGATTCCTTCCAAGTGGCCCTACAATGAGGTGTTGGCTATTAGGAATGAAATTGACAGACATTACCGCCCCAGAAGATCTGATTTTTTTTAATCTCCTGCCCGTTTTCAAATCCCATAGTGTTGTATAAACCCCTCCCGTTGAAACAATGCCATCTCCATCAGGAGCAGAAGAAACAGAATATACAGCATAAGAGTGCCCCTGAAATGAACGAATTTGTTGCCCTGTATTTGTATTCCATAGCTTTATACTACGGCCTAGCGTCGAAATGAGATAATGGCCATCAGGGCTCAAGTCAACTGCCTTAATTGGAGAGAAACGGCTTTTAATGACCCAAATTTCGTGTCCGGACTCCGGATTCCAAAATTTTATATTATACCTGTCGGCTGAAATGATTCTCTTTCCATCCGGGCTGAAGGTTACGGACCAAATACCATCCGAATGCCCTTGGAATGTCCGGATCTCACGCCCGGCACCCACTTCCCACAGCTTTAACATACCATCCCCGCTTCCAGAAACGATACGCTTCCCATCCGGGCTGAAGGCTACTGACCAAACACCATCCGAATGCCCTTGGAATGTCCGGATCACACGCCCGGTGTACGCATTCCAGAGCTTCAGCGTATTGTCCCTACTTCCCGACACGATGTGCTTTCCGTCAGGGCTGAAGGCAACCGAAAGTATAGAGCCTGTATGACCCTTCAGGGTTCTGATTTCTCGCCCGGTGTTCGCGTCCAACAGCTTCACTGTGCCATCCCCACTTCCAGAAACGATGCGTTGACCATTGGGGCTGAAAGCAACAGAGGTCGCATACAGTGCCTTGATCTCACGCCCGGTGTTCGCATCCCACAACTTCACTGTGCCATCATTACTTCTAGAAAAGATGCGTTGACCATTGGGGCTGAAAGCAACAGAGGTCACAATATCAGAATGTTCCCTAAAGGTTCTGATTTCACGCCCTGTATTCGTATCCCATAGCTTCAGCGTTTTATCTGCGCTCCCCGAAACGAATCGCTTCCCATCTGGACTGAAGGCAACTGCAAAAACCCTGGCTGTATGCCCCCGAAATGTTCTCACTTCACGACCATTTCTGGCATCCCAAAGGTTTATAGTTTGATCTTCCCCTCCAGAGACAAAATGTTGTCCATCCGGACTAAAAGCAACGGAGTCTACATAGTGACCTGAATGTCCCGTCTGAACGAAAAGCTTCGGTTTTTCACTCCCCCATGCCAGATTCACCTGCACCTGCGGTAACAGCGATACCAATCCAAGCATCAATCCAATCAAAACCCTCTTCATCATTTCCCTCCAAACAATTCATTGACGATGGCGCACCAAGCGCACATGTTTTTCTCATTCACTCCACCGCCCCGGTCATCTGGAAGGCGGCCCAGTAGTAGGGATGGTGATATTTCGCCTTGGTTGCCAGTTGGGCATCGCGCAGGGCGGCGCGCTTATCCTCCCTCACCAGGCTCCTTTTCGCACACTCCATCACCGAACGCTTCCTCGCTTTGCCAGTCATTCCGGAACATCCGAGTAATCGACATCGCCCAGCACTGTCGAGGCAGTTGCCGCGGGCGTCCAGACATTCCCACGCGCGTCAATCCGGTAGGCCGAGGAGCTCTGAATATGGAATGGCCTCAGGTCAACAAACAAGTTCCCTGTGAAGCGGGGCTGCGCCTTGCCCATGATCAGAACACCGCCCGAGGTCGCCCCTTCCAGCCGGGAGTGTTCCACCACCGGACGGCTGATGCCCGATATTTCCATGGCACTGAAACGGTTATGAATCAGGCGGCAACCGGACAGTCGCGGCGCTCCGGCGGTGACGGTGACGGCAATGGCCGAACCATCA
>RFGN01000402.1 GCA_003696645.1 Gammaproteobacteria bacterium
CCTGCTACCGCTCTTTGTCGGTGCACAGACGCTGTCCGGCAACGAGCGTCTTCGTGTCATCGACGGTGACACTATCTGGATGCCCACCATCAACGACATTGTCGGACTGATGAACAGCGGCGGCCTGTCGTCGGTAGGTCTCATCATGCCTGGTGGCTTCAACGTAGCTAACTCGCCACTAACTGCTGACGGCACGATCTTCGTAACCAACGGCCTTTCTGCCGGCTTTGTCAAGTCGTCCGGTGTGGGTGGTCCTTTTACGTCCTCCCAATATGTTGACCTCACCACTGACGTCACGGGAGTGCTTCCTGTCACCAATGGCGGTACGGGCCTCGACAGCATCGGCCAGCCCGGCCAGGGCCTCGTTGTCAACGCTACCGGCACGGGCCTGGAGTGGTCCAACCTTCCAAGCGGCTCAGGCACGCCCAACTACATACCCAAGTGGCTCACTGCTGGCGGCACGTTAGGCAACTCATCCGTCTACAATATCAACGACCAGTTAGGCATCAACAACACGTCACCCAACTACCTCATCGATGGTGAGATACTTTCAGGCACCAACGGTCTTCGCCTGAACATCAGCGGTGCTGCCAGCCGCTACCTCACCTATGCAGGCAACCAGCTGACCCTGTCCACAGGCTCGCTCACCTACACGAGCAATGCCGGCCTCAGGGTGATGAGCACAGCCAACCAGAGCCCCTTCTTCCTACTGGGCACGCCCACATCGTCTGCCGGCTTCTCCTACATCTACAACAGTGGTTCGAGCAAGGAGCTGCGCCTTGGGTTGGGCAGCACTGATCCGTACCAGTTCAAGTGGTTTGAAGGCAACGGCACGGGGCGGTTCTTCATCAACCACACGAACACGCCCATAGACAGGATCGTCGGCATCAAGACGAGCAACATCAACGACAAGGGCATTGTGATGGAGGCTCCGAGCAACCACAATGCCGACTTTCTGGACTACAAGAAAGGGACGTCCAGCAAGTTCAGGGTGACCCCACAAGGCATTGTTCTGGCAGGCGACAGCGGCAATGCCACCACTCCCGAGTTTGCTACTGTTGACAACCTTGGTTCTGGCATGTCTATCTCGAACACGGGTGTAAACATCATTCACCAGTACAGTACCAAGATCAGGGCATACAGTGGGTGGGTACAGCTGCCGGATTATCCGAATACACGAAGTGATTATCCTGGTGGTATTACTCCAAATGCCTTTTTGACGATAAAGGACAACCAAGGTAATATTGGTGTTTACAACTTCAGCCCTTCACGAACCTATTCATTCCCGATTACTATCACTGGCACAGGTTCGGCATCTCCGCCATTTGTTAGTGCAAGAGGATTCAATTTCGGTATTGATTACTATTTTGAAGGGAATTTCACAGTAAACTGCCCATCTGCAGGTACCCATGAAGTTACGATTGACCTAAACAATCCAGTTCCTGGCAGTTTCTATCTTATGGATATTCATGTACAGAGGACTAAGATTACCTTATCAGGGACTACCAACTACAATAATCCATTGGAAGTCAATGCAGAGCCAAATGGCACCTCTTCAACTCCTCCAAAGGTGAGGGTTTTTGGCGAATGTGATGGTTCACAGGCGATCAAATATTATATTTCTGGCTTGTTGCTTAAGAATGGATGATATGAAGAATTATTGGTTTTTAGTTTTGACTTTCCTTTTCACCGCATCCTTGCAGGCACAGATCAACAAGTTCACATTTCGCACCATTGGTGGTCCGAGTGTGGGCTATCGTGTTGAGGAGTCGTTTGTGTTTGCTGGCGACACTTTGCGCAAGGACAGGTATCCGAGCGAGAACTACCCGGTAGATAAGTTTGACGACTTCTACAAGCGCTATGTCAGGGAGATCGAGAGCGACTATTGGACG
>RFGN01000403.1 GCA_003696645.1 Gammaproteobacteria bacterium
TGCCATCTCAATACCTGCCCTACCGGTGTCACCACCCATAACAGGCGCCTGCAGCGAGGTCTGGTGGTTGAAGACAAGGCAGAACGTGTTGCAAACTATGCCCGTCGCATCAACCAGGATATCCACATGATCGCCCATTCATGTGGACTGAACGATGCCCGTGAGTTCAATCGACATCATGTCAGAATTGTCCAGCAGGCAGGGAAAAGCGTACTTCTTTCTGATCTTTATCCCTATCCTCCCGGTATAAAACTCGAACCCTGAATGGTAACAAGATCCCTCTGTATTTTATTACTGGTCATTATCTCGACCCTCACTCATGCTGAAGGCATGAACGATACCGATGTCCACATCATGCAAACTCAAAGTGAGGATGGAACACGAATCTATACCGCTCACAATGAAGCCTTGTTGCCAATTGAAGTTGAAATTGCCGCTACACTTGTCAATAATGTTCACACTGACCCCACTCTGCCCCTGCGACATGTACTTCAACCTCATGAATCCTTGCGCCTGTTCAGCGTCGTACCTATTGACCGGACCAGGACAGCAGAATTCACGTTCCATTATGAAGAAGTCTACGGGGATCCTGCGTCTGAACACGACAGTAACACCTATTACGCCCTGCCTTTCGGTGACGGACAACGCTTTCGGGTAACGCAGGGCTTTAACGGTACGGTCTCTCATCATGATGACCAAAACCGTTATGCAGTGGATATCACCATGCCCGAGGGAACTTCACTCTATGCCAGCAGAAGTGGAAAGGTCGTGAAAATTCAGGATGGCGAATACCGTTCTGGGCAGACTGCTGACCTGACCGAGAAGGCCAACCTAATTCGGATCCTGCATGATGATGGTACCATGTCGGTTTACGCCCACCTGAAAGCAGGACGTATCTTTGTTGACGAGGGCGACTGGGTGGTGACCGGAGATCTGCTGGCCGAATCCGGCAACAGCGGCTTTTCTTCAGGGCCCCATCTTCATTTTGTCGTACAAAGAAATTCCGGCATGAAACTTGTTTCCATACCGTTTTCCTGGATCCTTGAAGATGGCAGAACACTGGCCCCAAAAGAGGGCCAATGGTTGGAAAGATAGTCTTGTTGAATATTCATGGAATGCCATATTCACTGAACGTGGCCACTGATCAATAATGGTCTGACTGCCCGAAACACAGGGAAATATTCACCACAAACAAAAGCTGAAGTTTGCGCTCAGCTGACCTGATCCCTCCTCATTGATCACCTTGAAACCCCTATCATACCGTTCTTCCATTCTTCATACTGCATATACAACGTACAACCGTGAGAAATCACAGGATCATGATGACCATAGTCATGCCATATGTCTCCCCTGGAATTATGGAAAACATTATCGAATGGTTACTGCTCTTATCTGAATTATCACGACACTATCAAGGTCTGCCTCACACCAGGAGCACAATTTTCTGATCCTTGTGATTCTAAACCGACGTATAGCCTCCCGAACCGGATAGAGATTCAGATTCTCGCATCCATACTAATCCGCCTGTCTACGCAGAAATGCCGGCACATCCAGATAATCAAAATCACTGCCAGAGGCCATCTTGAGACCGTCTCCATGTCGTTCATGGTCCTTGCGAATCACTGTCGGTGTCTCATAGGCCGGATAATCCACA
>RFGN01000404.1 GCA_003696645.1 Gammaproteobacteria bacterium
GGAACACCATATGTAATCTTCCGTCACCTCCTACACTATTTGATTCCACTGCGAAATTCCTAGACTGGGTTCATGAAGGAAGAAGAGGGAGTTAATCTCAAAGGATATGCAGAACCAGGGGATATTTAGCTCCATCTAAGACAGCATATATATTTTAATAGGCATATAGAAGAGCGACCTCGTGGATGTGCCAGTCTCAGTTGAAAAGGTAGTTAGTGCCACAGAGCATCGCTGCGAAGAGCAGGAAGAGCACCACGCCCACCGCCCAAGCGGGAACTTTCCTCCCCATCACCGTAACCTCCACGGGGGTGTCGTCAAGCTCTGCAGAGAAGTCAAGAGGCTCCACCTCGTCGATCACATACACGATGTTCAGGCGTTCAGATTTTATTCCAGTCTTTCTGCTGAAGAGGTTGACGATGATCCACTCCCAGCTGTATTTGAAGTTCACCCGTGACCAGAGGCGGAGGATGATATCGAGGTAGATGAGCACCATGATGGTCACGAAGAGCGTCTGAAATTCATTGAGAGTATGGTTCTTGTTGGTAGGTAACCCAAAAACCACATGAATGAACTCTCTCAGTGGGATGTCGATAGGCTGGAATGCGTAGATGGTCAAGGCGAGCATACCCCACCGTCTCCAGTAGCGGGAGATCTTCTTGAATCCCACCGTGTTTCCCCGGTACTCGACAAAGTAGAGGAAGACCGAGAGCGTTAGAACCTGTCCTCCGAGACCGAGGAGGTACCACGCCGAATCTGGTCTGAATCCGAGGGTGACGTTCATCGGGTCAAATCCGAAGGCCGCCATGAACAGAGCTAGTCCAATTAGTGCAAGACCGAAGAGTATCCCGTACTTCGGATAAGAGCGTCGCTGTACCTCCTGTGAGAGGACAATCCCGAATATGGTTCCTACAAAAGCGGTACCTAGAAAAGGGAACAAGGGCTCGAGGTGCCCATTGAGGGCGATCACAGGTATCCTGAAAAGCGTCTCCACCACGTTGTTGGAGAAGAAGTTCGTCTGTGAGTTCAGTTTGTATTGTCTCTCATCGAAGGCGTAGGTCCACCATAGATAGATGAAGCGGCGGATCAGATAATTCACCACCGGTTCAAGGGCGATCACCAAGAAGCTCAGTACTGCCAGCACCCCGATGTTCCGCCCCACCTTCTGGTCTCCACCGTCCTTGTAGAGCCTGTGCAGGAGAAGGCTGGTGATCACTATCGAGAGTCCCACAGCATTCAGGGTCTCCCAGTTGAAGAGCCCACGATAGATGTTGAACCACTCGAACTTGCGTCTGGTGTAGAGGTTCCCCGCAAGACCAGCGTATGTCGTGAACATCTCAGTGATGAAGGCGATGACGAGGATGGCGAAGCCATTCATCAACTGCCGATTGCGCAGCTTTGTGATGTCGACCCCCTGCTGAATCCGCCTATCGAAGGCGATGACATTGGCAGACATGGAGATGAGGAGAAAGAGCCCAGCCCAACTTCCAAGGTAGGCCAGGAAGATTACCGGTAGGATGATGTAGACGGGGAGGGTCAGGAGGTAATCAGGATCTGTGAGGGTTTTGACGTCATACAGGTGCTGGAAGTTGTGGAGCACAATCATCATCCATATGGCGAACCCCCTCAAAAAATCAATAGTAAGCGATCTTCGCACACACACCTGTATTTTGTGCTCTCTTAAAGTTTCGTTAGTATCAGGGAATGCTATCTTTTTTTGACGTCACCTTTCATGCAGAGTGTTTATCTTCTTGCTTCATTCTCCGAGAGCTTCCTCCCAAAGTAGCACTTGCAGAGATCAGAATTGTCTATTACAATATATGGCTCATGTGTCTATTAGAGTATAGAAA
>RFGN01000405.1 GCA_003696645.1 Gammaproteobacteria bacterium
GAGTAGGACCATGGAAGCATACGGTAGGGATCATAATAGTGAGTGATTCTACCGCCTGGTACAGTGACAATGTGATAGCCCATTGAATTCAGGAATTCCTTGGCCTTTTTGACTTGCTTTGACTTACTCAGAGTGTTATCCATAGAGAGGACCTGAGCGATAGCAACGTTCAGCCAATAGGCGGTATCATTGTCGATAACCATATTCTTGACACTGCCAGGAATCTTAAAGACTTCCTTGATCTTATTGCGGTATGTTGGATCGTCAACCCTGGCGACATAACCAGGAAGAGTCAAGAATTCATTGAAGGAATCGAACTCATGGCGATGCCTCTGCAGTCGCTCAAGCGTAGAGAGACCAGGAGGAATAGCAATATGCCCCTGTTCTTCCATAGCCAACATCTTCAAGGCATACTTATCAGCATTGGTAATCTTGTCAGAGGACAGGATTGCTTCAAAGTTAATTGACTCTGGGCCTCCTGTAGCAGACATGAAACCAATGATGACCCTACTGGCCCACTCCGTCTGTGTCTCCAGCATGGTGCTGAGGAAAGACGTGAGCTGTTCTGGACCACCAGGTGCCTGCTTGAAGATATTCACCTGCAGTCTACCCAATGTCTCTGCTGGGTAGTCTGGGTCATTGGGGTCAACCCCTTCAGCGGCTGCCTTCTGTAGATATGCAATGAATTGCTCAGCCTCTTCATCTGCTTGCATCAGAGAGATAAATGGCAGCATTTCAGGTAGCATGTCTTCTGGGTCGAGTTCAGAGAGACGAAAGATGGGAGAAGCTCTGAAAGCCTCCCTGGTCATCTTCGGATCTGTGATCGTTCCATTCAGGACCTGTATAAGAGCTTTATTCTCTGTGTCTTTCTCTTCCTCCTCCACCTTCAGGGCAGCAGCTTCCCTCTTCTGTCTGGAGTAGGCAGACTGGAGTACCTTCAGATATTCACCCTCAGGTCCATCTCCAGGTACCAGGGCAGAGAATACAACATTATCAGGGATCTCCAGGCCGAATCCTCTGGCCACATCTGCCCAGATCTTGTCTGCAGGGGAGACTCCAGACTTATCTGGGGTGTAATACCCCACCAGAGAGGCGTTTCCGCCCTCTAGAAGGGCCTTAGAGACCGTTGAAGCCCCTTGATGGGCCCCAACCCTTGCTGCCTCTGCGATGGCTGAGGAGGTCTCCTCCGCCAATTCCAGGGGCATATTCTTTTGCAAGTCAATCAACCTGCGAAGCTCAAGGCTCTTCTGTTCAATTGGGAGATCTGAAGCCATCACGTCCATCAGATGTTCTTTATAGGACTTGATAATCATGTTGCTGGCTTGCTCGACAGTCAGACTGGGATCTCGGTCTCTCATCTTGATGACCGCTTCAGACCAACCCAATCGTCCACCTACAACATCCAAACTGAGAGTGTGTAAAGAGTCCTTGATGTCCCTTGCTCGAATCTGAGCCATCTCAGATTCAATGCGAGACTGGATATGGCGATAGATCTTGTTTCGACTCTTCTGAATCAACAAGTGAGCCTCAGGATCTTTCATGATGGCATCAAACGTATCATCATCAAGAGACTTCTTAAGATCTTCAGTAATCAGATTATCCAGAAAGGCCAGACGTTCTGCCGGATCAAGAGAAGACAAGGCCTCATTGAGGGCTTCATCAGACTCATACAAAGGTTCCAGATTAGCAATAGCTCTGTTGATCTGGGTGACAGCAGCGTCTCTGGCGATTTCAGCCTGCTGCTCTTTGGCTGCCTGAATCTGACGAGCCAGAGCCACTCTTTGGTTCCTGAAGCGATTCTGGTCTTCTGGAGTCAAAGACGGATCATTGGTAAATGCCTCAAGTCTCTCATCCAGCACACTGTAGACAGAAGGATCTGTGGCTGCTTTACGATGAAGCTCCAAGATCTCTGCCTGTGCCTCCTGGTACTGGGCAGCACTAATCTCGGCTTTCTGTTGTTCATCCAGGTAGTCCCTTCGGATCTTGTTTACAGCCAAAGTCTGAGCCGTACCTGCAATGTCAGACAGAATGGACATCCAAGGATTCTGTCCAAGATTGGGAACCCTCTCTGGAGCAGCTGAAGTCAATGTATTGAGTGGTGTCTCAAAACGGGCTGTTACTGGAGCAAACCCAGTAACTCTTACGGCTCTGGGCATTATGTGCCTCCAAGGGTAGTTAGACTCTGATTCAAAGAGAGACCAGCATTGAGACCCTTGAGGCCTCCACTAATCCCTTCCGCCATTACATTAGAGCCAATACCAAGTCCTCTATTGGCTTGAAGAAATTCTTCAAGAGAAAGATTAAACATGGATCTATTGGCTTCACTAGCTGAACTGAGAGCCAGTGCCTGAGAAGATCGAGCCTGAGCGGCTCCACGTTCTCCTGCAGAAACTCTGAGAGCCCCAGACACACGGGCAAACTCAGAAGCAATCTGTTCACGTCTGCGAGTAGCGTTTACCTTGGCGATTGCTTTGTTTGTAGCCTTGGTTCGCCTCATAAGGTCATTCTGGGCCTGTGCCTGAGCCATATTTGTGGCAGCCCCGAAAGCTGTAGTCCCTGCTACCAGTAGGAGGGACAACGGATCAGCAGCCATAGTAACCCTCCTTACTTTGAAATGTTCCTACGGGCTTGAATGAATGTTCCAATAAACTCAACCCCAGTAAAGGTACTGGGAAGAGGAGTGTCGTTGATTAGATCAATAGTGGTATCTCCTGCGGCACCCATGATCTTGGTGTAATACTCTCCTTCCTCCTCAATCAGGACTTGACCAAGGAGTGTATTCCCACGTCCAAGGACACTTGGCGTAAAGACGCGAGTAATAGGAGAACGACCATATGGAGTAATAACAACGTTATAGGTACCAGTATCCCTATGGTAGACAGTCATGTTTCTGAGTTGAAGGTTCCCTTCGACAACAGTTCCATTCTCATCTTTCACATACTGTTGACTGAGAGTCACCTTATGCTCGTAGTTTCGACCAGCGTAGACAGCATTGGCAGACCAATCACCAAATACTTCAAGGACAGTGGTTGTCCCTGTAGAATCGTTAGAATGGATAGCCACTCTCATTCCTGCTCTGTCGCCCCAGTCAGGTCCAAGAACAACCTCATCAATGGTTGAATCATTGTAGGACAGAGTAAAGGTTGTTTTCTGTGTACTAGGAGAGTAAGTACCAGAGACGCTCTCTACTCGATCCATTCGTGGTGCATAGGGCATCCCATCCGGGACCGGAGGGGAAACAATGAACATCTTCTCAAGATAGAGAAGACCATCATTATACCTGACCAACAGATAGAGTTCATTCTCATAGATATGGAAACTCAGGATCTCCAAGGAGTCATCGAAGACCCACCGGAACCAGGCATCTTGAACCTTCTCATCTCCTGTCCAGAACATCTGGTAGACATACAGAACAT
This sequence comes from Gammaproteobacteria bacterium, assembly GCA_003696645.1. Lineage (GTDB taxonomy): Bacteria > Pseudomonadota > Gammaproteobacteria > J025 > J025 > J025. The sequence goes on from RFGN01000405.1 coordinate 3,417, forward strand.
TGGGTTCATCAGAAGACAACACAAAGAGCATGTCATTGTTAGGGCTTCCCTTTATCAACGTGACGTTGGGTGGGATATAGCCCTGGGCATGAGCTGTAATCAAGGTGGCCACAGTATTGGCCGCTTCATAGTCATAGTAGTATTCCCAGATACTGGTATACTTGGAATGGTCTGTCACAAAGTATAACTGGTTGCCAAGGATCACGGGTCGAATATCCGCGACACTGTAGGCAGTACTGGGAGTAACATTGACAGAACTGGGAGTCAAGACGTCCTGCGACCGAATCTCATACTGCTGGGCCCCATCGGTCATGACGATAAGCGCCTTGTTGAATCCCAAGAGATGGGTAATGTTATTGACTGAATTACCAGATAACTGTTGGTCAATCGGATCGGCATCCGTAGCCACAGCATAGTTATCAACCCACAGATTGAACAGATCTCCTGCTTGACTGGAGACGATCTGTTCGTCTCCTGCAAGCCAGAAGCGATTTCTGTGAAAGATGATGTCTTCCACTCTGTGACCAACAATAGAGGGACCAGGATTCGTCTCAGAGTCTCCTGATAGCCTGGTATTCCAAGTAATCTGATCGAGATGAAAATCAGTACCATCGAAGGTCAGCTTCACAGGAAGCGTAGTAGCATCCATCTCAGAGTTATCTGCATCAGTGGTTACCCGGACCCAGTAGGGAGGATCTCCGCCGACATTCTGGCTGACATAGATACCAGCAGGATGTCCTGGGTAATCAGAAGAAGTACGACCATAGATGCCATTGGAAGACGGAGATGGTAGATCCGCCCACGAAGTCACATCATGAGTAATGGTATACCCAGGAGCTGTCCCAGTGAGAGCAACAATGGGTCTCTGGTTCAGGATGAAGGTAGAGTCTGCAATAGTGACCGCCACCGTCTTCTGATCCTGAGCCACAGTATCAAAAGCAACATAGTCCCTTGCATCGGTAGAATCATAATTGACCGTATACTTCGTACCATCGAGACCGAAGGCTTCAATGTAGTCTGCCGATGAAGATCTGGAGTCATCAATGGTAATCAGGAACCGCTCAGTGTCATCACGGTCGATCCAATGGAAGAATTGGGAGTTACTCGTCGGATTGGTGGCGTCGAGTTGTCCTAAAGATGTGAGCGGAGCCTGGATGTATTGTGTTCCTGGGCGTTTCTCGTTGCCGTTGAATATCGGAAGAATCGCATTGTCCACCAGAGTGCTCTGATTCGTCTTCCTCTGAATACTCGGTTGGGTCGAGACACCCCCCGTCAACGATGAAATAGATAGCCTTACAGTTGACATTGATTGTTAGCTCCATCTCCACATCCCCGGCTTTCTGTAAATAATTCTGCGAGAGACATATGAACCACCATCAAGATAGTGACGATCTTTCGATCGTGCATCTTCAGAGTGGCCCAAGGCTCGTGACCTGAGTTCAATCTCAGCCAGCTGTGCGTCGATTGAGCGATCACCCAGAGATTCCTGTTGGTATCGTCTGGCGGCAATATCTCTGATAAAGATCTGAATGCCAGTAGGCAGATCTTCATAGTCAATATATCGACGGACGATAACTTCCAGAGAGTCTTCAAACTCATCCGTCTGATTGTCGAGATCGTATAGGGTATCCCCACGCACCACTACGTTCTTATGCCGGTCTTTACCAGTAGTGTCAATGCTGAGGAAGTTATCTGATACGATTATTTGTCCATCACTCGTTGGAGTCAGTGTCATCTTTTCAGTGTTACAGTTGAGGCCATTGGTCAATACTTCAACCAGAACCTCTTCAAGAACTGAAACAGCCAAGTCAGTATCATTGACTCCATCGGCTTCCAGAGTAGACACGGGACGCTCAGAGGCTGCCCTGAGCATCCTGTTGACAGCTTCTAGTTTGGAAATTCGTCCCATTTTAGTACCTGATGTTAGTGTTATCGAATGATTCAAACAAAAATAAAACCCCCTGATGCCCTTTCGAGCACCGGGGAGCCACACAGAAGGAGACAACCCTAAGTAAACTAGTTTGCGATAGCCATCAGAAGTTATTCTGAGGAAGAAAACTAGGATATTACTTACAGGATGCGACAAATGTCGAACGTGTACTGCGACGTACCAACGTCGTTCCTCAGACGGAACTTGCCGGTCGTGGAGTCATAGTAGAACGAGATGGCACCAGCAGTCGCAGAAGTTCCACCAGCGAAGCTGGCGTCCGTCACGGCGACAAGCTTTGTGACACTGGTAGGAGTCGTCATAAAGAGTGCACCTTCACGCGACGTTCCATTGTCGTAGGTTACCAGGAAGACACCACCGACAGGATCGCACACAGCGATATCACCGCCAGCGACAGTACCACCCGCCGAGTCAGGAACCACGAACCGATATGCCTGCTCGTTGTAGAAACGAGACAGGGGATGCGGAGTAGATCCATCACCGACGTAGGTGAACGGGGTAGGGGCCTTGTTCAGATTAGCCATGTTTTGCTCCTTTAGAGTTAGGCCACAGCCAGTTCAATACAAGCTTCAGGACGAATGGTACCACCACCAATGAGTGTACGAGCACTCATGAAGTCAGCACCACGAGTAGCCACGCGGGCCTTCTCGAACTGGAGCGGAAGCTTCTCAACGAATGCGATGGCTTCCTTCTGGAAGATCACACCGACCGAGTTGGTAGTATCCACGTTACGGTTAGCATGATCGTTGGAACCATCGTCCTGAACCAGGAGATTGCTCCAGAAGATCTTGAAGCCACGATAGAACAGCGGTTCCTGCTGCGAGTACGCCTCAGTGAACTGCTTGTTCTTGGTATCGTAGTTACGATTACCAATGATCTGGGCACCCCACGAAGTCCCGCCAGAAGTCAGGGTCTCCAGCTTGGCCACCTCAAAGAACAGATCAGGCTTGATAACCGCATAACGCTCATCCATGGGGACGTTACGCTGGGCAAACAGAAGGTTCGCCTCATCGAGAGCCGCCAGGAATCGCTGGGCTGCATCGGCGTCGCCGTCGTCGAAGTTGGCGTCAATCTTCGCAGTACCGTTGCCGTCAATACCGCCGCCCAGGAACGGGTCGTCAGAATTGGAACCAGTGGTGGTACGCGAAGCTGCGACCAGAAGACGCCACACCGACTTGTCAGCCTGCTGGGACAGCTCAGTGCCCATACGCATAGCCAGCTTGGTACGAGCGTCGATGTTCGACAGGACCCCATCAATATCGTCAAGATAGATATGGGAGACCCTGGGGCGATCATCGAGATAGATGGACCTGGTACGGACCGGAACGTCCAGACCAAGCATCTCTTCGCCAGCTTCGTGGTATTCCGAGCCGATTTCATGCAGCAGCGGAACGTCAACACGCAGACTGCCCTTGGGCACCTGCATACGATTCACCATGCCTGCAAGCATGGAGTTATTTACATAGGAAAGAAGGACTTCAGACTGAAGAACATTATACAGAAGGTCTGTACTCGATTCAGTTGCATTAGCGAAGTCACGGTTATCCCGGAAGATAACAGGAATGGCCATATTTAGGCTCCTTTATTTAGACAGTTACACACACTCCTTTCGGTTCTCTAGGTCTTGCACTTCGGGTATTCCTCCGGGAATCCGAACGAGCAATCTGTTGATACCGTGTCGCTTCGTAGATATCTGGGGCTACTCACGCGTAGGCCATAATATCTAACTCACGACAATGGATTACTTGATACGCTTGGAATTGTGCATGAGATTGGGCACAACGTGGACAGTAGGCGGTGTCTCTTGTGCATCAATCTCAAACGTCAGTTCACTGGAACTGAATCCCATTTTCAAGAAAATGTCAAACTCTTCTTCCAGTTTGGACATCTCAGCTGCCATGAGTTGTCGAAACTCAGGAGGCGTTCTCTTGAGGATGGCAGTACGAAGTGTGGGATTCATGGGTACTTCCTGTAAAAAGGTTCAAGAATTCAGAGTCTTGTGAATACGAGCTTCGACTTCCCTGGTATACACCGGATCAACCCGATACCGGGCATCATTCATAGCAAAGGTCATTTCCTCAATAGACATGAATGGAGTAGGCTCCGTGGATACAGGAGCCACAGTTCCAGTGGGAGTCGGCTTGGGTTCCTTAGATCCAGAATTGGTAGGCTTCTTCAGAGAATCAGCGATCTCATGCAGCAGTCCGCGAAGAACCCGCTTGTAGACTGCAGGGTTCTGCATGGCAGCATTGAATTCATCAATCTCTTGTTTAGAGAAGTTATTCTTCACATAAGTGAGAATGGCCTCAAGATTCTCTTTACCACCAACGGCAGAGGCTGCTTCCTCAACCTGCTGTTTCCACAGGGCCCGTTGGCCAGCCAGGGTAGCCTCCAGAACAGTTTCTGGAATACCAGCATTCAGAATTTTCTGTCGAGTCTCTTCAGTAAGAGATCCCTGGTGTTCAGAGAACTCTTGCA
>RFGN01000406.1 GCA_003696645.1 Gammaproteobacteria bacterium
GTGTGAAATAGTCCTCCTACATGAATTTCTGGACTCATATTGCAATGACACCTGATGGTAATTGATTGCATGATTCATTCGATTTTCACCCGGTTTTTTTTATTCAACAAATATTTCGCCCCATGCCCACCCACATCGCCATCGTCCAGCAAGGCCCTGTTTATTCCGACCTTCAGAAAAGCCTCGAAAGAGCCGCAGAACTGGCCCGGCAAGCCAAAGCCAATGGCGCACAACTCGTCGTATTCGGTGAGACCTGGCTGTGTGGCTACCCCGTTTGGCTGGACTACCTGCCCAACATAGCCCTGTGGGATTACGAACCCACCAAACAGGCCTTTGCCCGCATGTGGGAAAATGGCGTTGAAGTTCCCTCCCCTACCACTTCATTTTTGTCGGAACTGGCCCGCTCGCTGGGTATCGTGCTGGGCATGGGCGTCAACGAAGTGGTGCGCAGCGGCCCCGGAAACGGCACCATCTACAACAGCTTCCTGCTCTTCGACGCCGACGGCAGCCTGCTCATCCACCACCGCAAGCTGATGCCCACCTACACCGAAAAGATGCTCTACGGCCTCGGTGACGGACGGGGGCTGAAACCTGCAAACACCGCCATCGGCCGCATCGGGGGCCTTATCTGCTGGGAGCACTTCATGCCGCTGAGTCGCCAGGCCATGCACAACGAAGGCGAGCTCATCCACCTGGCCCTGTGGCCCCGTGTGCACGAAATGCACCAGGTGGCCAGCCGCATGTACGCCTTTGAGGGCCGGTGCTTTGTAGTGGGAGCCGGCCAATTGGTAAGGGTAAGTGACCTGCCGGAAGAATTGCCGCTGCCAGATGATCTCAAAGCCACTCCCGACCGCCTCCTGCTCGATGGCGGCTCCTGTGTCATCAACCCCAACGGCCACTTTGCGCTGGAACCACAGTTCAACGAAAATCCCATCGTGTACCACACCATCACCGACGAAAGCCAGGCCATCCGGGAAAGGATGACCCTCGATACCTCCGGCCATTACGCACGACCGGATGTGTTTGAGTTTGGAGTGAGGATTTGAGGAACCGAAGATTTGAGGAATCGAGGAACTGAGGAATCGAGCCTGCCCGGCTGGCGCCAGGCCAGCCGGGGAATTGAGTGCACTGCAAAAAGTCGGTCTGGATCGGAAAAGCAAGTATCGGCAGACGGTTGGATGGTGCATTCCCTTTCCGATACAAGTGCGCAGGTTGCCCTGTAGCGCAGCGTTCCTGCCTGGCGGCAGACAGGTACGCTGCGCAAGTAGCTCGACCTTTAGGTCGAGTCGGACAGACCCGTCTGTCCAACTGGGCAAGCCAGACAGGCAGGTCAAATTTCAAACCGAGCCCCCAGCTACACTAAAAACTACGATCACTCCTGAGAGCACTTTGAA
>RFGN01000407.1 GCA_003696645.1 Gammaproteobacteria bacterium
AAGCCGTATTGATGAACCGGTTGGAACTGATTGCATTAGGGTATGCATTCTTTGGACTCCGCGTCTTCACAATGTTGGCTCCCTCATTCTGGATAGGGATAGAAGCAAACGCCTCGATCAGGTTCTCCTGCGTGCCTGGCATGAGCCGGATGATGGGCGTGTCAGGCCAAAAAGCGAACTGTTGCGTGGCCTCGAAGCGCGTGTCCTTGACGATGACCCAGGCGTCGTTCTTGACGACAAAATGTCCGTAGCGGCTGTACTGTGGCTCGATGCTGCCGCCATGGAATACGTTGTGGTTGCAGTCCGCCGTAGGATCACCCTTTGTGTACGTCATGGCCAGCACGCCATAGTCGAGCGCACCACCACTGATGTAAAGACCGTCAAAGGTGTTCGTGTTGGTGAAGCCGTTGGCCTCAGCAAAGAGGAAAACAGAGGTGTCCGCATCGCGGATGCGTATGTTGTTGAAGGTGTTGTACGTCACACCACCGCCATTGCGGCTCGTCAGCATGATGCCGACACCGTCGCGAAAGCCGTGAATGTGTACGTCCTCGAAGTGGCCTGACGAGAAAATGGCCCCATCACCATCCACAACGATCGCTTTGGTGCCTGGATGAATGTTGGAACCCATGATGGTCACGTCCTCGATGCCGCCAAGGCGCGCCTCGTAGCCACCGCTTGGCTTAAAGTAAAAAGCAGCCTGGTTGGGCTGCGATGGCTCGAAGTAGATGATGGTGCCTGAATTACGCCAGGGCTGATATGGCAGTGAATACACGCCATACTTGCCTGCACTCTGCCCCTTGATGATGACCCCTTCAGGAACGTTGATCTGACTCTTGATCGTGTGCTGCCACGCACCCAGAAGAATGGTGCCTCCAGTAATGGCAGCAGTGTCAACAAGCTGTTGCAAATAGGGCGCAACATCTACAGCCAGCTCCAGACTGTCAAAGTTCTCTCCTGCTTGCCGAGGATAATTGGGATGATCATCATACAGACTCGTCATTTCGAGCGTGTAAAACAAGTTGTGCATCGTGTCACGCTCCTGAGAAGTACTCCCACCAGCAATGTGGTCAAGGACGCATCCTAAAATATCACCAACAATGTTGGGTGGAAGCTTGGAGAGGCTGCCACGGTAAATGATGCCCTCACCCATGCGCAGGTCTTGAAAGTCAGACACCTCGGCTGTGAAGATGCGCTCGGATGGGTCTTGCGAAATCAGAGTGGTGATCACACCAAAAACACAGTCGTCGCCATTGCGCGTAAGGATGGTGTCGCCAACAGCAATGGACGTGAGGTCACCGTTCCACACACCAACGATGGTGTAGGTGCTGCCCGACCCGGCAATCTGCCGGAACCGAAAAGTGGCAACCTGACCTGATACCTCAGCTGCCAGCCCTAAAAGCAAAAGCAAAGCACCAAGCCCCGCTCCCCATTTCTTTATCATGACCATCACTTGATTTGCCTCGTTAAAACAATCGGTAGAATATGGTGTAATCCGTTATCGTATTAGTGCCGCTGAGATTCAAATACAATCCGCCAGCATACAGGTTGAAACTTACGCTTCCGCCAGCATAACCTGATTGGGTGAAACTGTAAATCGGGGAATTATTCTGGAGGTTACCATAATAGTCGAATACGTACATCCTCTTCTCTACCCTCAATCGCCCATACCAGTCGTAGCAGGAGTACGTTAGCTCAAGACCTCTGTGTGATTGTGAGTAAGTGCCAAGCCAAAACGACTGTACGCTGTTATCCACCATCCGCCCATACAGCACACCTTCGCCATACCGCTCCTGACTTCCAATGCGCACACTCCTGAGAATGTATTGAAATCCTTCACGTCCACCGACATTGTAACTGTTATTCACAAATCCAGGAGAATAGACCCTGCGCATATTAATGTACTCGGACTCGTAACTGCCATAAATAGCCCACACGCCATTGCCCTCGCTTACAAGCATGACCTTTTCGCCATTCTTCAATGAATAATAGGTCAAATCACCATTGAAATCCTTCTTGATGTATGGGGGATTTAAGGCAATGTTACTACCACTGGCATTCTCAAGGACAATAAGGTCCCCAGCAGGCATGCGCTTGTCAACAGGCTCGTTGATCCTCGATATGGCGTAACTTTTTTTCAACCTGACATAGTGGTACTCTTTAGGGAATACAATCTGGCCCTTGTCACCATTGACGTACTGGTCTGGGTTGAGATCCTGGTCAATCTCGATAAGACCAGCATTGACAACCACAGACTTCTGCTCTGACCGCGCTACCTCGCGCCACACGCCGGTAGTGCCCGTTTGCATCAACACAATGTACTCGCCATACGGCAAGTCATAGCTCTGCTTGTCTATGGTCTCGACAAAAGGATATTCGAAACGCACCAGACTGTCAGCGGCGATATTGTTGCGGATCATCAGAATCTCGCCTGGCTTTCGCGGATAGGTGCCCTTGTTGATGTAGCGAATCACACCACTGCCACGAGCGTTGATCAGATCAACAACGTTTACTTTCGGAGGCAAACGCAAGTTCCTGTTGTCACCAAGATCATGGTAGGTGGTGTCCGAGTAGTCAATGAGGACAAAGCCTAAATGGACATCCACCTCTCCCCTGCCTACCTCATGCCACTCACCAGGAAAGGCTGCATCGTTGATCAGCGTCAGGTAGGCGCCATCCACGTCAGGCGCCCAGTCCTCATCACCCATAAGGTGGATGTATGGATTGTCATTGATGCGCAAGAGGCCTGGCGCATTGTTGATGAGCGTGATCATTGTGCCGCCAGGAAAATATTCCGCGTAGGGGTTGTTGGCAGGAGGACCGGCAACAGAGTTGATCTGCGTGATCGTTCGTGCTGTCTGCGTTGTCAAGCGATAAACATTGCCGGTAACAGGCAAGTAAAGACGCGAAAGGTTGCCCGTCGTGTCGATGTAGCGTTCCTTGTTGATGTCGATGATAGGCAGAAACGAGAAAGCCAGCGGCCCCTCTACCTGTCCACCCGTCCTCGGCAAGGCTCCCTCAATGTCGTTGGGCACCTCCTCGCCCCAGTACATCACTGGCATGGCAATGTAAACGTCCAAAGTGTCAATGCTGTTAGACGGATAATTGTAAAGGACAAGGTTAGGCTTGAAGGACTGATTGTCAGGATAATTTTCAAAGGTGCCGCCAACAACAGCCCATTGGTTGCCTGTCCCGTTGTAGTCCGATGTGTCCTTTCTCGTCGTCGTACCATCAGAAGTGACGTATTCCCACCGCGCAGCATCTTTGGCTACACTGAAGACATAAGCAGCCAGGGTGAAGTGCTCACCCAGATGCTGCTGCCACTCGCTGAAGGGATGCTGCAAGAAACGTACCTTGTAGCCCTGTGGTACGCGAACGCGAATCACATTCCAGCTGGGCGGCAGCTCTCCTGTTGGATCGAGCGTCTCCTCAATAGGGATGGCTGGCGTAGTGAACACACTGTAGTTCTCATTGCCAATCGTCGTGGTGCCAATAAGCCAGTTCGGAAGCAGATAGCTGGAGAAGACATCTACCTCCAGACCGATAAGGTTACTGTTGAGGAAGCGATTGTTGCCAGCACCGGTGGGCACCACCTTCGACTGGCTGCGCATAGTCACGATGTTGCTGCCCCTATCCTCTACCGTCACCGTCTCCAGCAGCTCGATACGGCTTCCCCTGGTGCCGTCAAGCAGCCGCACAAGGGCCGTGTCAGGCCACCAGGCATCCTGATCAGCAGCCTTGAACCGGCAATCCCTGACGATGACAGAAGCATCGTTCTTGAC
>RFGN01000408.1 GCA_003696645.1 Gammaproteobacteria bacterium
CTTCAGCAGTCCGATCCTGCGCGCCCGGACCACGGCAGAGGTCATTGCCGAGGCCAACGGTGCGCCGCTGCAGATGGATGCACGTCTGCAGGAGCGGGATATGGGAGACTGGGACGGCCTCTGGTTTGACGAGATTCAACGCAATCATGCCGAGCTGTTTGCCCAGTGGAAGGCCGATCCCACCGCCTTCGTGCCACCAGGCGGGGAATCCCTGTACGATCTGCGTGACCGCTTGCAACAGGCCCTTGCAGAATGGCTGGAGGCCTATCGCGGCCAGACTATCGCCGTGGTCTGTCATGTCGGCCCTTTGCGGGTGGCCATCTGTGAGGCCCTGGGCCTGCCGCTGACCCGGCATCGTCTGTTGACGATTGAAAACGCTGCGCCGACCCGGATCAACTATGGTCGCCACCAGAACAACCTGGTCTACTTCAATCGTATCTGAGGGCCGCTTGCCGGCCATCATGTGTCCACCTGTCGGGCAAGGGCGCTTGCCTGTCTCCTAAGCTTCCTTTAAGATACAAGCCGGCAGGCACGCATTCGTTGCCTCCGGATCTGGCATCAATCCACTGCGGTTGCAGGCTGCAAGCGTACCAAATGGCGGTGTGGATCCAGGCAGGTACAGGCCTTGCCGTCAAAACTTAAAAAATTATTAATATAAGTGTTGACTTCAACGAAGAATGCGTGATATTGTTTGTTCCGTACTTAGGGCTACCTTAAGTAGGCTTCCGAAAGATTAAGAAATCATTCAGAAGCAAAGACCTTGTTCCAAGGTCGGTTGATCGAAATGATGGCAAACATGAGATCAACATCTAATATTAGATGTTTCAATTATTATTAACCTTATCAAAAAGGGGAAAATGTATGGATAAAAAGATGAAAGCTCTCGCACTGGGTGTATCGTCGGCAGTAGTGGCCTCTGGTGCAGCCATGGCCTACACCGCTGGTGATGTCAACACTGCTATGGGTACCATCAACCTGAGAAACAACTTCCAGGTCGATGTCACAAACAGCACCACAGTAACAGGCAAGACCTCTGGTACCATCTGCCAGCAGACCGGCATTACCTGTACCTCTGTTGCTACCGACTCAGGCTATCTGCAGCGTCAGATCTCCGATGGAACCAACACCTACATCCAGAGTATTGTTGTAGATCCAGGTAATGGAACGGGTACAGCAGCCACTTACACTGGTCTGGACTTTGTTGACTCCTCCTTGATCAACATGAGCGGTTACGATATTACTGGTGGCGCTGGTGGTATCGCTACGGAATCCAGAAATGTTGACACCTCCTGGGGTTACGTGAAGATCGAGAGCGCCTTGCGTAAGGATCAGTTCTGGAATCGTGCCAAGGATTTCGGAAACACCGCCAACCTGAAGTTTGACCAGGTGGTAGCTGAAAACTCTGCTGGTACTTCTGCTACGCAGGGCACCAACGATACTTCCTTCTATACTGCCTTCCAGTTCCAGGAAGTAGCCTCTGACATGGGTGCAGCAGCTACGGATGCTGGCAAGATCCTGCGTGTGGCACAGAGAAACGCCACGGCAGACGGAACGCAGTCATTCCGTATGTCTCGTCTGAACAACAGTACCTCCAATACGGCTCAGCCATACAGCCTCTACACCGCAGGTACTCCTGTAACGGTTGGTGGAACTCCTGTTGTGGCCGCTACAACCGTTGGTGGAACAGAGCTTGAATTCTTGTGGATCGGTAACAACTTCGGTGGTGCCATGGGTCTTGAGAATGTTGCTGGTGTCCAGGTTGGCTCTGCAACAGGTCAGGATGCCAGACGCTTCACACTGGGTACGACTGGTTGGACCGCGGGTAGCACTGCTGGTGGTACACCTGGAAACGGCTTCAGCTGGGCTGATGCGGTATCTACTGGACAGGGCGGAAACGCAATCTACCTGCCACAGTTCTAAGCGAACCATCAAAAGAACGGAAAAGGGGAAGCATTGCTTCCCCTTTTTTTATGCTGAAATAGGCAATTTTTGTATTTCATTGCTAAGCTGGTCATAATCGGTAACAGCTTCCTTTCATCAGGGGTTTCACGAACCCTTTTCC
>RFGN01000409.1 GCA_003696645.1 Gammaproteobacteria bacterium
CTCAGGACATCGTCCAGCACCACCGAGGTGGCGACGCCCTGCCCGGTATTGCTGACCTGAACAGTATAGGTGACTGCCTGTCCCGGATTGGCCTGGGTGCTGTTCACGGTTTTCAGAACGGTCAGAACCGGTGGGGCAATTGAAACGGCAAAGGGCACTGATCCGTACACGGTAAAAGGTTGCCCTCCTCCCGCTCTGGAGCCACTTGCCGAGCTATTATTGCTATAGTTTCCTGCAGCGATACCAGAGGTTACAAATACATCATACTGCAACACGATCTCGCTGGGGTAGGCAGGCAGCGTGGCCGGATCGGTTGCCCAGGAGCCATTTGCCAACGACCAGACGAGGGTCTGTGATTGTCCCGATCCGATCGCCCCTGCGGTAATGGCCGGGTCACCGATCATTGCAAGGACCTGCCCGGTTGCAGGATCTGTCAGTTTTGTCTGGCTGCAGGTTACCGCCGGGCAAGGAATATAGTTCAGCCCATTTCCTGCCAGATCGGCCGGCAATACATCGACAAAGGTATTGACAGTCTGGGCACGCGCGCGCACCGTATTGGAAAGCCGAAGCTCAAAGGTCAGACGACTGCCTCCGGTAATCAGTTGTGACCCCGTGTATGGCACACCATCCACAGCCAGCAGTGTCTTGCTGTAGGTCAGATCCCGTACCACACTGAACAGGGCCAGATCGGGGAAATCGGTCACTGTTGCGGGGGTTCCGTACTGGATACTGGCGCCGTTGTAGTTGGGGCCACCACGTTTCCTGGCGGGATCATTGGCCAGAAAATGGATGACCAGTGTACTCTTGCCCGGCAAGGCGATATTGCCCCAGGTCGGGGTCGTCGCATTGACCGCCGGAGCAATATAATCCACACCGGCTGTCAGGGCCTGACCATTCAGGGTTACGGCAAGGGTCTGCTTATAGAAATAATCGATCGCCGAGGCGGTGAACCCTCCTGCACCGCCTGCAAAGGGCGACGTGGGAGCAGTCACTGCCGGAAGCACATCGGCAATACTGAATGCGGACACGCCTCCGCCCGTATTACTGACCGTGAGCGTCACATCCAGATCCTCGCCACGGCCCAGACTGCTGTTTGCCAGCGTCTTGGTAACCGTCAGGTTGGGTGCCAGAAAATAGCCGAAATCAGTCACCGGGTTGGTACCCGCTGTCACCGTGATCGGCGTCATGGGCTGATTGCCGGTTGTCAGGGCATAGCCATTCAATTGCGCTGCCGTATCGGTGACATCTATACGATAACTTCCGGGCGGAACGGCCAGAAAGGCATATTGACCCAGTGCCGCCGGCGCGGTGCCAGTGGTCACAGTCTGGATGACCGTTCCTGTGGCTGTATCGACCAGATCCAGGGTCACTCCACCATGACCGGGCTCGCCCACCTGTTTGGCCCCGTCATTATTGGCATCATCAAAGACCGTGCCACTGAACAGCGATCCGGTTGCCCAACCAAAGTTCTGTGTGATATTGCCACCGGCAGTCAGATTCACACTGGCCGGATCTGCTGGCGAGGCCTGTGGTGTACTATACAAACCACTCAGGGCAGGACTGGCCTGATCCACATCCACCTGATAGGCTCCGGCAGGCAGATTGATGAAACTGTATCCACCATTGGCAGCAGTGGTGACGGTGTTCAGCAACGTTCCGGTCCCGCTCCTGAGCCAGACCGTCACTCCAGAGAGCCCGGCTTCCCCGGCATCCTGTACGCCATTGCTATTGCCATCCTGAAACACCGTGCCATTGATTTGACCCGGTGTACCATTGACCACGTAGGCAAAATCAAGTGCAGTGATGATCTGTGCTGCGGCGACATTGACAGGCATGGTGGGCGATACAGTATTGGTATAACCATTCAGAACCCCAGCCGTATCAGTAATGACGATTTGATAACTTCCTGCGGCAGGAGACAGCAGGGTGTAGGTTCCATTGACGTCGGTAGTTGTCGTGGATACTGCTGCCCCTCCGGCAGCAGGCCTCAATTCTACTGTAACACCTGCAAAGGACTGATCCCCTGCCGGTGGGGCATCATAGACCGAGTTGCCATTGACATCGTGAAAGACTGTTCCTGTTATACGGGATTGCGTGCTGATCGTAACAGTCCCACCTATTACTGTTTGTGCTATGGGCGGATTCTTGCCGAGACGTTCTGCCTGAACCGTGACCTGATTCTTTTGTTGGCCAACCGAGGGAGAATGAGGCGTCACTGCGTCATAGGCAATGGCATCATAACGCAGGGTGGCACTGGAATTCAGGCCTGGACCGGTGATCATATGTGGTGACGCCACATTGGGCGGATTGGGTTTGGTCTTGTTGGCCGGAAAATTGAAGGTATAGTTCATCACCTCCTGCGCGGTCGAGGTGGCTGGCGTCACAACCGGATCGACTGCCGGCTGCGGGTTGGGAGTCAGGTTTCCGGGGGAAGTCAAGACGGCTGAACCCTGGACATACTTGAACCCCAACGGCAGGGTATCCGTCAAGGTCTGCACGGCTATCTCGTCACGACCGATACGTCCCTGACCGCGCAGATTGGTTACGGTGATCTCGTAGGTCAACACATCCCCGACGTTGATTGTCGGAATCCCGCCCGCCGTATAGGGAACCCCATTGATAGCAACCACCTGCTTGTCGAGCAGATAGGTACGCGTCACATTGACCACATTCAGATCCGGATACCAGGTCGTAGTAGCCGGGGCGCCTTCCGTGACAGACAGGGAATTGAAATAACTGCCCTCTGTTCCATTGGCCTCATCCACGGCAAACACGATCTGCAGGACATCACCATTGGCCAGGGTAAATCCACCCGCTGCAGTACTCCAGGTCAGGGCTGTCCCGGCCAGATTTTCTGTAAAGGCGACCGGGGTGCCGTTGATGGTTACGGTCGTGGCCTGAGGCGTAATCTGTGCCGGAAAGGCGAGGATGTCTGCCGAGGGCGTGGGGGCAACCGGTCCCGCCCATCCGGCAGGGGTCACCACATCCGGAAGATAATCGGTTACAACCAGATTGTTGGCGGTTCCACCGGTATTGCTGATCGTCACGGTATAGACTATGGTGGATTTGCGTGCCGCAAACGGAGCCGCCGTGGTCTTGCTCACTTGCAGATTGGGTGCCTGGGAAAAACCGAAATCCTGATTGCCCAGGTGCTGCCCCCCGGTCAGGGTCAGCGCTCGTACAGGCAGGGCCGGCGCTGTCGCCGCCGGTGCGACAGCGGTGAAGGTGACTGGAGTAACCACCTCGACGGTGTAACTGCCTGCAGCCAACCCTCCAAATTGATAGCTGCCATCAGCGGCACTGGTGGTTGTGTTCAAGAGATTCATGCCGGCATCATAGAGGCGCACGGTTTGTCCGCCCAATGGAACATCGGCAGGAAGTGGTGTATTGTCGAAGGCCAGGGAGCCATTCAGATCCTGATAGACCGTACCACTGACCTGACCCTGAATCAGGTAGCCGATATCTGCCACATTGGTGGTCGAACCGGCAGTGACGATGACCGTTGCCGGTTCATTCGCGGTGGTGAGTGAGGCATTGTTGATCGGCGCACTGACCTGATCCACATCAACACTATAGGTCACACTGGGATTGCCTCCCATTGACAATCCCGTGAAATTATAAGTTCCGGTGGCATCGGTCGTGGCGGTCGACACTATGGTCGTTCCCACCTTCAACCAGACCGTTACACCAGACAGACCACTGTCTGTTCCATCCAGAACACCATTATTGTTGGTATCGGCAAAGACCCGACCCGTTACCTGCCCGTGCGGCTGATAGCCAAGATTGTTGGCATTCGACAGGCCTCCATCCGGGACAGTCACAGTGAGCGGCTGGGTAGTTGTGACATCAAAACCGGTCGGTGCCGTGGCAACACGAATCTGGTAACGCCCGCCGGGAAGGTTGGTAAAACTGTAATCTCCCAATGCAGTGGTCGTACTGTTGGCTATCACCGTTCCGAACAGATTCAGAAGTTCCACCGGAATTCCGGAAAGCCCGGTCTCACCTGCAGTAAGAAGCGCATCGCCGTTGGTATCGGAAAAGATCTTGCCGGTGATGGTGGCAGAGGCCACCGGTGGGGCATAACCAAAATCGGCCGTGGTGACCTGAGGCGAACCGGTCGAGACACTGTGTGTCTGGAAGTTTCCACCGGAGGTGGTCACCGTATAGCCAAGCAGGATGCCATTCTGGTCCGTGATGACCACATCATAGGTCCCGGCAGTGCCAATGAGGAATCCATAACTGCCATCGGCGGCGGTTGTCGTGGTGGCTATCGCCGATCCGGGCGCTCCACCTGCCGGGCGCAGTTCCAGGGTCACGTTGGCTACCCCTGTTTCAGTTCCGTCAAGGATTCCATTGGCATTCTGATCAATAAAGACCAGATCGCCGAGCCGGAAACGGGTTACGGTCACCGCCGCAGTATCCCCCGATGAAACGGGAACTGCCGCAACGGTTCCAGCAACAGTCACTTGCATGGTGGCATTGTCGGTAAAGGTACCCTCGGTACCGGGCTGGACCTGCAGATCAAACTCCAGGGTCAGGGTACTGGGGTAGGCAGCAGCTGTAGCAGGTGCTGGCGCAGCCAGTGTCCAAGTCAACTGTTGTCCAACCTGCGCAGGATCAGCAATCGGGTTGACAGGCGCATTGACGGGTGAAACCAGTCGACTGCTACCTGCCTGATAAACAAACCCGACCGGAATCTGATCTGTAATGCTTGATACCGACTGCGACAGGGCCGCGGGGGTATTTGCAAGGGTCACCCGATAGGTCACCACATCCCCCGCAGCAATGACTGGCACTCCTGCTCCACTCCACGGTTGACCATTGATGGCAACAACTTGTTTGCTGACCTGCCCGGCGTTGGAGACGGTAACCGTTACCAGGTCGGGATAATCCGTCGAGACTACCGGGGCAGGCGGTGCATTGTTATAACGAACCTGTACCCCATTGAAGTTTACTCCCTCGTTTCCGCCAGAAAATGCCGAAAAAT
Organism: Gammaproteobacteria bacterium; assembly: GCA_003696645.1. GTDB lineage: Bacteria > Pseudomonadota > Gammaproteobacteria > J025 > J025 > J025. The sequence goes on from RFGN01000409.1 coordinate 4,988, forward strand.
TGATCTTCAGGGTCGATGCGCCAGGAAGGGTAAATCCAGACCAGATCGGACGATTCGAAAGGGCCGCAGGCAGATTGGGTATGGTAAACGGTTGCCCATTCAAGGTCACACTATTTGTCTGCAGGTATTGAAAGTTGTTGGCCGAAACGCTGTATGGCGCTACCGCACTGACGGAGGGCAGGACATCGTGAATCTCAAGGTTTTGTGCCGCCCCACCCTGATTGGTCAGAATCAGGGTAAACTGCACTCCCTGATTGGGTCCAACAACACCCTGATTCACGGTCTTGGTGACCGAGATGGCCGGCGCAGCCGTATAGCCAAAGTCAGCAGTCAGGATATCCGTCCCACTGACTGCTGAGACGGTATAGGGGGATTGAACAGGGGTCGTTGATGTAAAACCCGTCAACACCCCGGCGGTATCCGTGACGACAATATCATAGTTTCCCGGCGCGATACCCCGGAACAGGTATTGGCCTGCGGCATCAGTGGTGGTTGTTTGCAGCGTCGTCGCCACACCTGCAGGTCTGATCTCGATTGTCACGCCAGACAACCCGCCCTCGCCGGCATCCATGACCCCATTGCCATTGACATCATCAAACAACTGATCACCGATTTGGCTGCCGATTCGATAACCGAACGCTGTGGTGGAAACCGTTCCGGACGCCAAACCATTGAGCAAGACCGGACTGGTCGGCATGGTCGTCAGATAGCGATTGACCAGGACGCCATTATTGTCCGTCAGGGTCAGGGTATAATCCCCCGGCAACAACCCAGTTACACGATACAA
>RFGN01000410.1 GCA_003696645.1 Gammaproteobacteria bacterium
CCCCTGGAGCGCGTGGACAGCCTCTGGGTGCGTCAGCGCTATCATTCCGAAAGCCCCTTCTTCCAGCGGGTGGAAATCGAAGACCACTACCCTGCGAAGGGGAGGACCGTCCGCAGTCGGGGGGTGAACAAGGTGCAGGAAGGGAAGCTGTGGTGCGTGGTGCAGAAGCCCGACGAAACCGTGGTGCATCGGGGCGCCTTGCTGGACGGGAAAACCATCGTCTGGAGCCGGGCGGAGGAGCACCCCCTGAAAGTGGAGCGCTTTCGGGAAACCGTCGATTCGAACCGATACACCATCATAGGGTGGGGCTATCATGAAGGCGACGACCCCACACGCATGCCCCGCTGGTGGTTTCGGGGGCGCTATCGGCGCGTCCGGTGAGGGCCATATGGAACGGCCCCTTTGGATGCATAGAAAGGACTGTAGGCCAAGACGTTCTCCTGCCTTGCCGCACGATTTTCCTCAGCACCCAACCTTTATGTCTCGCTCCACTGTCTTCCCGGGCAAATGGATGCCTGCCATGAAAACCCGCATTGCCATCTCGCTTCTGCTCCTGGTACATTTGGCTGCCTGCCGTCAGGATGTCCTGTTTCCAGAAACAAAGGAAGTGTCCTCACCTTTGGCTGAGCCGAACCCCTCTTTTTTCGGGGCTTGCCTGTTGGACGGCAGATATGTGGGAATCAAAATTGCGACCTGGAGACAAAGCATCAACGGCCTGCCGTTCGGCCGCCGGGACACCGTCCAGCTCGATTTTACAATCGCCTGTCCGAATTTCCGCCACGGCAAATGCGAAGGCCGGGTATTTGCTGTGTCCGACACCCTGTCATTCATAGGGGACAATTGCGGTTGCTGGTGCGACTGCCTTCCCTACGTCGATTGCGGGGGCGACCATTTGCTGGGTGAAAAAAATTCCGCTTCGATGGAGACAGCCTGTTGATGTGGTGGGAAGTCCAAAGTGTGGACAGCCATAGCATTCCGGGGTATCTGCTGGATTATTGGTACAAGGGGGAATATTTTCTTCGAAAGCTGTAAGCCTCCCATAAATCCCTTTCCCTTTATCTTCCTAAAGGTCCTCAACAACGTGGGGGCTTCCCACTTTCTAAATACCTGGGAGCTGAGATCACAGGAGTTGAGCCCCTATGAAATAGACACTCCCCTGATATAGCAGAAAGCAGGCGAGCACTGCATTCCAGGGCAGGACGTTCAACCCCCGCCGGCTGTCTCTGAGCAGCATGATGAGAATGAAACCATCGGTAAGCAGAAAGGGCAGGTGATTCGCCCAAGCGACCGGCAGCGTCAGCAGGTTCAGGGCCACCCTGCCTACGATGGGGTCGAGCAGCACCAGCAGCGTAGCGAGCATGAAACACTTGTGTACCTGGGTGTTTTTTCTCCAAACCATGCCGCAGGTGAAGAATGTCATGAGCAGCACCATATCGGACACAGAAATAAATAACATGAATCCGTCTCCCCTTTGCCAGACGGAATACAGCAAGGGCAACACTCCCAGCAAAATCAACGGAAAAAGGAAAAAGCCGGCTCTGCCCAGTTGCCTGTGCAAGCGAAGCCGGGCACTTTTGGCAAGGCTCCACTGCGTAAACACAAACAAGACCCACGCAATCCACAGCCCGGCATGCCAGTGCACAGACCAGGATATTCCTGAAAAATCTGTCGAAAATTGCTTGAAATAGGTTTCGTAAAAACCCAAAAATGCGAGGGTCAGAAATCCCATGAGCAGCGGTATGACGGGAAGCTTTTTGTCAATGGCATCGGAAGATTTCATGAGTCGTGTGATAGTCAGTGGGGAGAAGGAGAAGTCTTACCCGGGCCATTACTTTATCCCCGCCGCCTTCATGTGCTTCGCCGTATCCGCATAATGCCGCATTCGGGTCACTTTGCCCGCTTCGTTGAAGGTCCACAGGTGCAATTCCTCATCCCG